>NZ_JBIMPP010000037.1:0-74320 GCF_043906805.1 Actinomadura sp. SCN-SB
GTGCGGGGATGATGGTGTACCAGGCCGAGCTGCCGCGCTCGTCCCGGGCGATCAGGCCAGCGTCGGTGAGGACCTTCAGCTGGTGGCTCACCGTGGGCTGGGTCAGGCCGAGCGGCGCGGTGAGGTCGCAAACGCAGGCCTCGCCGCCGGGGCTGGCGTGCAGCATGCTGAGCGGTTGGAGGCGGGTTGAGTCGGCGACCGCTTTGAGTTAGGTGTCGATGACCGGTGTGCAGGCCGGTGATCTGGGCGGTTGATGTCGGTCACCGGGCCAACCTCAGAGGGCGACGCTCACGAGGTCAGAGGTCAGTCGGTCTTGGCCGCGAGGCGGTAGCCGACGCCGCGGACGGTGAGGATGATCTTGGGGTTCTCCTGGTCGTCGCCGAGCTTCTCGCGGAGCCTGCGGATGTGCACCGAGATGGTGTTGGTGATGACCTTCTCGCTCTTCCAGACGTGGTTCTGGATCTGCTGGCGGCTGATGACCCGGTCGGCGTTGATCATCATGTAGTGCAGCAGCTCGAACTCGCGCAGCGGGAGGTGGACTGGCCTGCCGTGGACGCGGACGATGTGGGCGGAGGGATCCAGCTCGATGGGGCCGCAGGTCAGGATGGGCCCCGTTGAACCGGAGTCGGGTGAGATGACGGCTCCGGCCTGGATGCCCTGGATCAGGGGGAGCAGTTCGGGGAGCCGGTAGGGGCGTGCGACGCAGACGGTGGCTCCGGCCGCCAGGGCCTTCATCGCCTCGGCGGCGTCATCGGCGCCGACGCCGAGGATGACCGGAGTCGGCAGGCTCTGGCGGACGGCGCGTACGAAGGTCACCGGGTCGACGGACGGGATGCCGGCCGCGATGAGCACGATGTCGGGGTGTAGCGCGCCGGTGCGCAGCAGTGCCTCGGCGCCGTCGGTACTGACGGTTACCTCGACGCCGCGTCCGGACAGGGCGAGCACGAGTTCCCGGCCCAGCTTCTCGTCGGGGTCGGCGACCAGGAGTAGCGGGACGTGGGCGCGCTCGGGCAACGTGGGAAGGCTGGCCACCCGGGTGGCCCGTTCGTTCACGTCGGAGGGAGTCCTTCCTTACCCGAAGCGCCCGGTGATGTAGGCCTCGGTGCGCTTGTCGGAGGGGGTGGTGAAGATCTGTGTGGTCTTGTCGTACTCGATCAGGCGCCCGTGCCGGACGCCCTTGGGGTCGACCTCGGCGGTGAGGAAGGCGGTGCGGTCGGAGACCCGGGCGGCCTGCTGCATGTTGTGCGTGACGATGATGATCGTGTACGCGCGGGCCAGGGTTTTCATCAGGTCTTCGATCTTGGCGGTGGCGATCGGGTCCAGCGCCGAGCACGGCTCGTCCATCAGGATCACCTCGGGCTTGACCGCGATGGTGCGGGCGATGCACAGCCGCTGCTGCTGCCCTCCGGACAGGGCCAAGGCGTTCTCCTTGAGCTTGTCCTTGACCTCGTCCCACAGCGCGGACTGGACGAGGGCCTCTTCGACGATGTCGTCCAGGCCGCGGCGGACGCCGTTGACGCGGGGGCCGTAGGCGATGTTGTCGTAGATGGACTTGGGGAACGGGTTGGGCTTCTGGAACACCATCCCGATCCGGCGCCGCACCTCGATCGGGTCGACGTCGTCGCCGTAGAGGTCCTCGCCGTGGTAGGCGATCTTTCCCGCCACCCGGGTGTCGGGGATGAGGTCGTTCATCCGGTTGAAGCAGCGCAGCACGGTGCTCTTGCCGCAGCCGGACGGGCCGATCATGGCGGTGATCTGCCGGTGCCCGATGGACATCGTGACGTCGCGGACGGCCTGGTAGTCGCCGTAGTAGACGCTGAGGTCGGACACCTCGAACACCGGGTCGACCAGATCGGGAGCCTCACGCAGGGGGTCGTAGTGGACCTTCTGCACGGGACGGTCGTCGTCCAGGTCGCCCATGTAGTCCTCGTAGTCCTCGAAGGGCTCGTTGGGCTGCTTGTCGGTCACGGCCACGCTCCGGCTCGGTTATCGGTCATCTTCTTGTTCACCAGCGTTTCTGGTACCGATTGCGCACCCAGATCGCCACCGAGTTCATCAGCAGCAGGATGACCAGCAGGATCACGATGGCCGCGGAGGCCAGGGTGTGGAACTCGGCCTCGGGCTGTTTGATCCAGTTGAAGATCTGGATGGGCAGCACGGTGTAGGAGTCGGTGATCGACTCGGGGTTGAAGGTGATGTGGGTGACGGCGCCGAGCAGCAGCAGCGGCGCGGCCTCGCCGATCGCCCTGGACAGGGCGAGGATCGTCCCGGTGGCGATGCCGGGCACGGCCGCGGGCAGCACCTGGCGGCTGATGGTCTGCCACTGGGTGGCGCCCAGCGCCAGCGAGCCCTGCCGGATCGAGCCCGGCACGGCCCTGATCGCCTCCCGTGCCGCGATGATCACCACGGGCAGCACCAGCAGGGACAGGGTCAGTGCCGCGGTCAGCAGGGTGCGGCCCAGGCCGAGGCCGCGGGCCAGGATGCCCAGGCCGAGGATGCCGTACACGATGGAGGGGACCGCCGCCAGGTTCTGGATGTTCAGCTCGATCATCCGGTTCCACCAGCGTTCCCGGTTGGCGTACTCCTCCAGGTAGATCGCCGTGGCCACGCCGATCGGCACGCAGAACACGCCGGTCAGGGCGATGACGTAGATGGTGCCGACGATCGCCGACTGCGCGCCGGCGCGCTCGGGATACAGGCGGGAGGGGAAGTTGGTCCACAGCCGCGAGTCGAGTCGTCCCCAGCCCTCGATCAGGACATAGGTGAGGAGGGTGGCCAGGAACGCCACCGCGATGACGAGGCTGACGAGCAGGATGATCCGGAAGATCGGCTCGAGCGGCCGGGAGCGGCCCTGGAGAGCGGGAGTGGCCGGGCTCTTTTGCAGGGTGGTCGTCACTCGTAGACCTCCCGGTATTTGCGGACCAGGCGGATGCTGAGGGCGTTCATCGCGAAGGTCAGCAGGAACAGCAGCGCGCCGACGGCGAAGATCGTGGTGTAGTCGAACGAGGAGACCGGCAGGTCGCCCTCGCCGGCCTGGGCGATGTAGCCGGTCATGGTCTGCATCCCGTGCAGCGGGTTCCAGGTCAGGTCGGGCCGGTTCCCGGACGCGATCGCGACGATCATCGTCTCGCCGACCGCGCGGGAGATGGCCAGCACGACGGCGGCGACGATGCCCGACAGCGCGGCGGGCAGCACCACCCGTACCGCCACGATCCGCTTGGTGGAGCCCAGCGCGTACGCGCCCTGGCGCAGCGAGTGGGGGACGGCGGCCATGGCGTCCTCCGACAGCGACGCCACCGTCGGGATGATCATCACGCCCATCACGAGCCCGGCCGACAGCGCGTTGAAGACCTCGGGACCGTCCCCGAACGGCCAGTTGTCCTGGAGGAGTGGGGTGAGGAAGGACAGGGCGAAGAACCCGTACACCACGGTGGGGATCCCGGCCAGCACCTCCAGCACCGGCTTGAAGATCGAGCGGACCCTGGGCCTGGCGTACTCCGACAGGTAGATCGCCGCGGCCAGCCCGAGCGGCACCGCCACCGCAACGGCGATCACAGTGGTCAGGAGTGTGGCACCTATGAGCGGCAGCACTCCGTAGGAGGGCGGGTTGAACAGCGCGCTCCACTCGGTGCCGGTGAGGAACTCCCAGACCCCGACCCGTCCGAAGAACCGCAGCGTGGGAGGGACCAGCGAGATCACGATGCCGATCGTGGTGGCCACCGACACCAGCGCCGAGATCAGCAGCAGCACCCGGATGACCGCTTCCCCGTAGCGGGGACGCCGCCGCCGCAGGGACCCGCCAGGGATCCCCGCGGCCGACGGCGCCGAGGTTGCGGATTTCACTGACCGGCCTGCTGCTTCAGCGTCGCCAGCGCCTGCTTGAGCTTGCCGTCCTGCGTCGGGTTCAGCGGCACGAACTTAGCCCGCTTGGCGATGTCGGCGTTCTTGGTGACATAGAACTCCACGAACGCCAGCACCTCGGGCCGCTTCAGCGACGCGGCGGACGGATAGATGAACAGCGGGCGTGACAGTGGCTTGTAGGTGCCGTTCTGCGCGGTCTGCACGCTCGGGGCGACGCAGCCGTCACCGCTGTTGATCTGGACGGCCTTCAGCTTGGAGGCGTTCTCCTCGAAGTAGGAGAAGCCGAAGTAGCCCAGCCCGCCCTTGGATCCCGACACCCCCTGCACCGTGACGTTGTCGTCCTCGCTGGGGGAGTAGTCCTTGCGGCTGGCGCCCTCCTCGCCGTTGATAGCGTCGGTGAAGTAGTCGAACGTCCCGGAGTCGGTACCGGCACCGAACAGCTTCAGCGGCTCGTTGGGGAACTTGGGGTCGACCTGGCTCCAGTTGTTGACCTTGGAGTTCGGCTCCCAGATCTTCTTGAGCTGCTCCACCGTCAGGCACTGCGCCCAGGTGTTGTCCTTGTGCACCACCACGGTGAGCGCGTCGTTGGCGACCTGGAACTCCGAGTACTGGATGCCCTTCTGCTGGCATGCCTTCTTCTCGTCGTCCTCGATGGCGCGGGAGGCGTCCTGGATGTCGGTCTCGCCGGCGCAGAACTTCTCGAACCCGCCGCCGGTGCCCGACGTGCCGACCGGGATCTGCACCCGCGCCTGCTCCTCCTTGAACAGCTCGGAGGCCACCGTGCTCAGCGGCGCCACCGTGCTCGATCCGTCGATCTTGATCGTGCCGCGCAGCTCTTCGCCGTTGCCTCCGCCTCCACCCTCGTCGGAACCGCCGCCGCACGCTGCCAGGGCCGCGACCAGGGTCATCGCAGCCGTCGTGGCCAGCGTCGCCCTACGCATTGGGAAGCTCACCGTCGTTGTCCCTTGTTTCTCGTGTCGGCCCGCAGCCGCACCCGCCGCCGCGGGAAGTCGCCGCTGCCCGGCGGCGACCATGTCCAACACATAGAAATCCGTCCATATGAACGGCCGATGAACGGAGGGAGATCGCCCCAAAAAATATCGATCTCTGTCTATCAGTGCACTACAACGATCTTTGCGAGCCTTGTCCAGGCGCAGGTCAGGTGCTTGGCCCGCCCTTCCGGCCGCCAACGCGACCTCAAGGGCCTCACCTTGCCGTGACCCCTGCACCGCGCGTGGGCGTGAAGTCAGGGTGCCTTCCCCGAGGTGGACGGAGTCGGTGATCACCTGGGCTTTCTCGCCGCATCGGCCCTGGAGACCTCGATGCCGGCAGGCGATGCGCCGGTCACGCGTCACGGCCGCCCGGCGTCCGCGTTCACCTTGCAGTTAAGGGTCGGCAATCAGGCCGACACTCATCCAACATATCGACGTACATCTATATCCGCCAGGATCGGCGATCGTCTCGCCCCGACACCCGAGAGGTAGATATGCGATGACGCAGCTCGATCGCAGGGGATTCCTGGCCACCGCAGGCGGAACCGTGGCCGCGGGTCTGGCGCTGCAGACCCTCAGCTCGCACGCAGCCTGGGCTGAGGCCGGGCGGCCTCACCATCATGGGCGCTCGGGGTACGGGCCGTTGCGCCGCGTGCGCTCCAGCAACACCGGGGAAGAACTGCTGGCGCTTCCCGAGGGCTTCACCTACACGGTGTTCGGCGCGACCGGCGCCCCCATGAGCGATGGAGTGGCCACTCCCATCGCCCATGACGGGATGGCGGCCTTCCACGGGACGCACAAAGGTACCGTCCGGCTGATCCGCAACCATGAGGTGCGCACCGGCCCCGGCAGCGCCACCGGCCGCGTTCTGGTCCCCGGCTCGGCCCGCTACGACGAGCTGGGCGTGGCCGGCACCACGACCCTGGAGGTCGACCCGGAGACCGGGCGGGTGCTGGAGCATTTCATCAGCCTCAACGGCACCATCGTCAACTGCGCCGGCGGCATGATGCTGCACGGGCGCGGCTGGCTGACCTGCGAGGAGACCACAGCCGGGCCGAAGCAGGGCTGGCAGCGAAAGCACGGCTACGTCTATGAGGTCCCGCTGCGCGGCCCGCGTCCGGGACGCCCGGTCAACGCCCCGCCACTCAAGGCGATGGGCCGCTTCTCCCACGAAGCGGTCGCCGTCGACCCGCGCACCGGCTACGTCTATGAGACCGAGGACGACTCCGGCAAGCCCAACGGCTTCTACCGGTTCCGTCCGCGTAACCGCCACGACCTGTCGGCCGGCGGCATCCTGGAGATGCTCAAAATCGTGGACCGGCCCGGATACGACACCCGGGAAGGGCAGCGGGTCAAGGCCCGGCTGCCGGTGGAATGGGTCCGCATCGACGATCCCGATCCCGATCTGGAAAACGGCGCCGCCACCTGCACCCAGCAGGGACTGGCCGACGGGGGCGCCAAGTTCAACCGCCTGGAAGGCTGCTGGTACGGCGAGGGCAGCATCTACTTCAACTCCACCAGCGGCGGCGACGCCAAGAACGGCGACGCACCCAACGCCGACGGGTTCCGCGAGGGCTACGGGCAGGTCTGGCGCTACATCCCCAACAGCAAGGGCAGGGGCGTGCTGGTGCTGGTGTACGAGTCGCCGGGACGCAAGATGCTCGACTCCCCCGACAACCTCACCTTCACCCCGCGTGGCGGGATCATCTTATGTGAGGACGACGCCTCCGACGCCGACGCCGACCCGCATCCGCTGGCCCCGGGTTTTGAGAACGTCAACCGGCTTATCGGTCTCGACCCCGGCGGCGAGCCGTTCGAGTTCGCCGTCAACATCACCGACGACAGCGAGTTCGCCGGTGCCTGCTTCAGTCCCGACGGCTCCACCCTGTTCGCCAACACACTCGGCTCCACCAGCGGCCTCACCCCGCCGGGACGTACCTACGCCATCCGCGGCCCGTGGCGCCGCGGCCCCCTGTAGGTCCCGGCCGTTCCCTCCGTAGAAGGTGCCCGGCGTCCGGGCCTCGCCGATCCAGCGCGGTGCCCGGACGCCCGGCACTCCATCAGCGGCGGTCGGCTGCCGCTCTCGTCCAGGCTTGGGCGGAGTGCTGGAGCGCGTCCCAGGGGCTGCCCAGCGGCGGCGTGTACGACAGGTCCAGGTCGTTGATGTCCTCGACCGTGATTCCGGCATGGATGCCGGTGGCCAGCACATCGATGCGCTTGGCGATCTCCGCGCCCACCATGCCCACCAGTTGAGCACCCAGCAGCCGTCCGGAGTCCAGGTCCCCGGTCAGCCGGATCCGGATCGGGCTGGCACCCGGGTAGTAGGCCTTGTGGTCATCGGCGACGGTCTCCACGGTGAACGGCTCGTAGCCCGCCTGGCGGGCTTGTCCATCACGCAGTCCCGTTGCCGCGACGACCCGGTCGAACACCTTGACCGCCTGCGTGCCGAGCACTCCGGCGAAGGCCCGCTCGCCTCCGGCCGCGTTCTCACCGGCCACCCGTCCCTGCTTGTGCGCCGTCGACCCCAGCGGCATGTACGTCGGCTCGGCCAGCAGCCGGTGATGGGTGTGCACGCAATCCCCTGCGGCGTACACCCCGGGAAGGTTGGTGCGCATATTCACATCCACTGCGATCGCGCCACGCACCCCGAGCGTGATCCCCGCGTCGGCCGCCAGCGCGGTGTCGGGCCGTACCCCGGTGACCACCAGCAACAGGTCGGTCGCATGGGTCCGACCATTGGAGGTGACCAGCCGCAAGCCGTCCCGGTAGCGTTCGACGCCCTTGACCGCGACACCGGTCACCAGCTCGACACCCTGCCCGGTCAGCACCGCCCCTACCGGCACGGCGAGCTCGGCGTCCAGGGTGTTGGGCAGGACCTGGTCGAGCTGCTCGATCACCGTCACGCGCAACCCTCGCTCGACCAGGGCCTCGGCCATCTCCATCCCGATATAGCCGGCACCGACGATTACCGCGGACCGGGCAGGCCCACGCTCCAACCGCTGCTCCAGCCGCTCAGTGAGCGCGAACGTGTCGCCCATGGTGTGCAGGACATGCACGCCATCACTGGTGCCCAGGTCATCGAGGCCGTCGATGGGCGGCCGTACCGGCACCGCCCCGGTCCCGATCACCAGCCGGTCGTAGGGAGTGACGGCCGGGTCGCCGCCCGCACTCCGGCTGGTGACCGTGCGCGCGGAAGGGTCGATGGCGGTCACGGTCTCCTCCAGCCGCAGCCGCAGGCCCGCCCGCTCCAGATCGTCTCGAGTGCGGTGCGCCAGCGACCGCCAGTCGGGGACCTGACCGGAGACGTGATAGGGAATCCCGCAGATCGAGAAGTTGGGGTAGGCGTCCGCCACGAACAGCGTCGCCTCGGCATCGGTGCCGACCTCTACCGCCCGCAGCCCAGCGCTGATCCCGGCATCACTGCCCCCGATGATGGCCAGCTTCATCTCGCCTGCCCTCCCCCTGAAGACACAAGAAAGCGCCCTCGACCAGCTCGCGGTCTCTTCACGCGCCAGCCGCAGCGCGCTGACGCGAACTCCGGGTCAACCTGCCGCGCGTACACGGTGAACAGGGCGAGCGCCCAGGTCGCGAGCGATGACGTCGACAGCGTCGCGGGCGTTCATCCCCGCGCCGATGAGCGTGGCCGAGGCTGGTCCGGTCCAGTCGCCGTAGCCGACCAAGTGGAGGCGCGGCTCTCCAATCGCCCGCGTCGCCGCCACCGGGATGTGACCCTGCCGGTCACCCAGGCGCAACGGTGCCAGATGGCGGAGAGCTGGACGGAACCCGGTGCACCAGATGATGACGTCGCAATCCAGGTGTGCTCCGTCCGGCCAGCCGACCCCCGTCTTGGTGAGGTGGCCGAACAAAGGCCGGGCCTTGAGCACACCTCGATCCCTCGCTGCCCGCACGGGCCGCACCGCGACGATGTCACCCAGGCCCGCCACTCCCCCGTCACCGCTGCCGTCGCCGTTCAGCAACGCGGCCCGGCGGCGCGTGGCAATGTCGAACAAGGCCCGGCCATCGACATGGTCAGGCAGCAGCCGCGGCGGACGCCGCGTCACCCAGGTGACGTGGGTGCCCAGGAGGCCGGACAGGTCCGCCAGGATCTGGGCGGCGGAGTTGCCCCCGCCGACGATGACGACGCGCCGTCCCCGGAGCTCGTCCGGGGTGCGGTACTCGACGGTGTGCAGCTGGCGTCCCTGGAAGGCGGCGCGGCCCGGGTAGTGCGGTAGATAGGGCTGCCACCAGGTTCCAGTCGCACTGATCACACGCTTGGCCAGCCACGAACCTTGACCGGTGTCGACACGCAACCGCGCGCCGCCGCGATGAACGCCCTCGACCTGGACGGGACGATGCACCGGGAGCTCGTAGCGCTTCTCATAAGCGGTGAGGTAGTCGACCACGTGGATGGCCGAGGGATACTCCGTGCCGGTGGCGGGCATCGGCCAGCCGGGCAGCGAACTGTGCTGGGCCGGAGAGAACAGGCGCAACGACTCCCAGCCGTGCAGCCACGCACCACCGGGGTCGTCCTGGGCGTCCAGGATCACGAAGTCCAGCCCGGTACGGCGCAGGTAGAACCCTGCGGCCAGCCCGGCCTGCCCACCGCCGATCACTACGACGTCGGTTAGCCCGGGTGCGCGGGGCGAGGTCACGACGCGCCGACTGATTCAGGGACGGAGACTGCCATGCGGCGGCGTAGCCACAGCGCCACGTACACCAGCGCCACCAGGACGGGGACCTCGATGAGCGGGCCGACGACCCCGGCCAGCGCCTGCCCGGAGGTGACGCCCCACATCGCCACGGCGACCGCGATGGCCAGTTCGAAGTTGTTGCCCGCCGCGGTGAAGGCGACGGTGGCGGTGCGGTCGTAGTCGAGACCGGCCCGGCGCGAAGCCCAGAACGCGATCGTCCACATGAGCGCGAAGTAGACCAGCAGCGGCAACGCGATCCGGGCCACGCTGAGCGGCTCGGCAGTGATCGTCTCCCCCTGCAAGGCGAACATCACCACGACGGTGAACAGCAGCCCGTACAGCGCGATCGGGCCGATCTTGGGCAGGAACCGCTCCTCGTAGCGTTCGCGCCCGGTGCGGGCGATGCCGATCCGGCGGGTGAGGTACCCGGCCAGCAGCGGGATGCCCAGGAAGATCAGGACGGCGCTGGTGATGCCCCGGGTCGAGAAGTGCACATCCTGGGTGTCGAGCCCGAGCCAGCCCGGCAGGATCTTCAGGTAGAAGGTGCCGAGCAGGGCGTAGCCGGCGATCTGGAACAGCGAGTTGACCGCGACCAGCAGCGCGGCGGCCTGGCGGTCGCCGCCCGCCAGGTCGTTCCAGATCAGCACCATGGCGATGCACCGGGCCAGGCCGACCACGATCAGCCCGGTGCGGAAGGCGGGCTCATCCGGCAGGAACGTCCAGGCCAGGACGAACATCAGCGCGGGGCCGAGCACCCAGTTCAGCAGCAGCGACAGCCACAGCATGCGGCGGTCGCGGGCCAGGTGGCCGATCTCCTCGTACCGGACCTTGGCCAGCACCGGGTACATCATCAGCAGCAGCCCGGCCGCGATCGGAAGCGAGGTCCCGCCCACCTTGACCGCCTCCAGCCAGTCCTGGACGTCGGGGACCCAGCGGCCCAGGCCCAGCCCGAGCGCCATCGCGACCGCGATCCACACCGGCAGGAAGCGGTCCAGCCTCGACATCCGGGCCAGCACCGGCGCGGCCACCGGATCCGCTTGGGCGGCCTCGCCGGTGATGGACGTGCTGCCCTGGGTCATGTGCAGGCCCTTCTGATGTCCTGGGTACGGGTGGCGCGCGCCGCGGCGGCCAGTTCGGCGTAGTGGGCGGCCACTGCCTCGATCGGTTCCGGGCGCAGCCGGTAGTAGGTGAAGCGGCCGTGCGGTTCGGTGTCGACGAGCCCCGCCTCGCGCAACGCGCGCAGGTGGTTGGAGACGTTGGTCTGCCTGGCGCCGGTCTCGGCGACCAGGTGGCAGGTGCACAGTGCCTCGCGGGACAGCAGGTCCACGATGCGGGCGCGGAGCGGGTCGGACAGCAGCCGGATCACATCACTGCCGGATGACATCACCATGAGCTGATACATTAGCCGCGACGCTTCCGCTGGACAAGTGAGGCGATGAGCGGCGCCGGGTGGTGATCGAGATGTTCCACGAAGAGTTCTACGGCCGTACCGAGCCGCTGCTGGAGCGTATCTGCCGCGAGCTTGCGCTGCGCTTCGACGGGACGCTGAGCCCCGAGACCGTCGAGCGCTTCGTTGGCGAGTGCCACCGGTTGCTGGCCCAGAAGTCGCGGCTACGACGCCACCTGCCGCTGCTGACCGAACGCTTCGCCCGCGAGCGGCTGACCGCCCTCGCGCAGTCGCAAGGGTTGATCATGCGTGAGGTCCCCGAGGTCCTGTACGTGTGCGCTCGCAACGCGGGCCGCTCCCAGATGGCCGCCGCCCTCACCGTTCACCACGCCGCCGGCCGGGTCCATGTCCGGACTGCGGGCACCGCACCCGCACACCACGTGGACCCCGTCATCATCGAGGCCATGGCCGAGATCGGGATCGATCTGGGCGGCGCGTTCCCCAAGCCGCTGACCGACGAGGTCGTGGCCGCTGCCGACGTGGTGGTTACCATGGGCTGCGGTGACGCCTGCCCGATCTACCCGGCCACCCGTTACCTGGACTGGAACATCGCCGACCCGGAGGGCGCCCCCATCGAACGAGTCCGGGCGATCCGCGATCACGTCGGCGAACGCGTCCGCGAGCTGCTGTCCGAGCTTCCCGGCACCGCACCCCAGTCCATCGGCTAGATCATCCGGTTGAAAGGAACCACGTGCCCGACAAGCCCAGCGTGCTGTTCGTCTGCGTGCACAACGCCGGCCGCTCCCAGATGGCCGCCGCCTACCTGACCCACCTGGCAGGCCACACGGTCGAGGTCCGCTCGGCCGGCTCCGAGCCGGCCGACACGGTCAATCCCGCCGTGGTCGCCGCGATGGCCGAGGAGGGCATCGACATCTCCGAGGAGACGCCCAAGGTGCTGACCGTGGACGCCGTCCAGGCCTCCGATGTGGTGATCACGATGGGCTGCGGCGACACCTGCCCGGTCTTCCCCGGCAAGCGCTACCTGGACTGGACGCTCGACGACCCCGCCGGGCAGGGCCTCGACGCCGTCCGTCCCATCCGCGACGAGATCCGCAAGCGCGTCGAGAACCTGATCCGCGAGCTCGACCAAGCCGCCTGAATACCCCCAGACAACTCGGACTCTGCCGCTGATCCGGGTCAGTACCGTCCGGCTCCTCCCTGTGCGGGCACCCTGGGATCCATGACCGGTGAGTCCTCTGCTGCCGAGGTACGGGTTCCCCCAGCCGTCCGCGCCGCCGCGCACGGTCGTGCGATCCGCGTGGTCTGGGTCAACGAGATCGGCGGCATCACCTTCCAGCTCGGCCAAGGACGTGGCCGCCGGTTCGCCAAATGGGCGCCTGTTGGCAGCGGCATCGACCTGACCGCGGAGGCCGCGCGGACGGCCTGGGCAGTGCAGTTCGTGTCCGTGCCACAGATCCTGCGGCAGGGCGCCGACGAGGAGGGCAGCTGGCTGGTCACCGCAGGGTTGCCGGGCCGCAACACGATCGCGGACCGGTGGAGGCGCCACCCTGCCGCGGCTGTGCAGGCGATCGGCTCGGGACTGCCCGCCTTCCACGACGGCCTCCCGGTCGCCGGTTGCCCATTCTCCTGGTCGGCCATAGACCGGCTCGCCGATGCCCGCCGCCGCGCGCCCGCCGGCCTGATCGATCCGGCACGGTGGGACCCCGAGCACCAGGCGATCGGCTCCCTCGAGGAGGTCCTGGACCTGCTCACCGATCCGCCCCCGATCGGCAAGCTGGTGGTCTGCCACGGGGACACCTGCTCCCTCAACACCCTGCTCACCGACGACGGGTGCGTTAGCGGCCACGTCGACCTGGGCTTGCTCGGCATCGCTGACCGGTGGGCCGATCTGGCGATCGCTGCCTGGAGCACCCGGTGGAACTATGGCCCGGGCTGGGAACAGCCGCTTCTGGACGCCTACGGCATCAGCAACGACCCGCACCGTATCCGCTACCACCGCCTGCTTTGGGAGTTGGATCCCTGATCTGGCAGCTCAGGCGTGGGGCCGATGGTCGGACCGGATCCCAGACCTGGGAGATTTCGCGGCAGGAGAACACGTTGGCCGCTGTGCACGGGCACGCGTCCAACTTCACAAGAAAGCCGGTCTCGCGTGCCGCCGCACCAGTTGGGACCCGTGGTCGCCGAAGCGTCGGGACGCTGGCGTGACAGCCGAGGCGACAGCTACCTGGGCATCGACGACTACTTCTTCCTGCGGGTTGCCGAGCTGGCGGTGGACACCTCCGGTCAGACAGACGACGAACGCGCCACACTCTTGGGATATCGCTGGTGGGCGCTGCCGGAGCTTCAGAGCACCGCAGAGATCGTGCTTCCGTTGGAGCTTTCTGGGCTGATGCAGCGTTTGCTGGATGGCGGCATCCCTACCGAACCGGTGGTCCTGCCATGGTGGAGTGGGACCTGATGCCCGGCGATCCGACCTGCTCGGCCTCGTTATCGGGGTCGGTGGCTAGGGAGATCCGGGGGCAGCAGGCCAGGGCGATGGCGTTGTCGGCGGCCAGGGCGCGGGCCAGCACGACCAGGTCGGCGACGCGGGGGTCGCCGACCGAGTAACGCAGTCTCTTGCCGTCACGGCGGGCGGTGACGTAGCCGCAGTCGACCAGGCATGACAAGTGCACCGACACCCGGGGCTGGGAGATGCCGGCGTGAGCGACGCAGTCGGCGGAGGTGCGCTCACCGCCGAGGATGAATTCCAGCAGTTTCAGCCGGGTGGGGTCGGCCAGGGCACGGAAGAACCTGGCGACGGTGTCGGTGTGCGTACAGTCGCCGACCGGGCCATCGCCGCGGTCAGGGGCGGGTGCCTGATTCACGAGATCCTTCCACCTTCTGCTATTCGCTTATCCGCATAGTATGATGCCAGCCTGTTATTCGGCAAAGCGCATAGAAATGTGGTCTCGGGGCCGGCTCCGGCCGGCGCGGACGCCGGGAAGGTGCAGCTCATGGATGCTGCGGAGGCCAGGTACGACCTGGCGGTGATCGGGTCGGGCGGGGCGGCGTTCGCCGCAGCGATCGCGGCCCGCGACAAGGGCGCCTCAGTGGTCATGATCGAGCGTGGCACCGTGGGCGGCACATGCGTGAACACCGGGTGCGTGCCCTCCAAGGCGCTGCTGGCCGCCGCCAAGGCCCGGCAGGTGGCCCTAGCCCAGCCCTTCCCCGGGGTCGCCACCCAGGCGGGCACGGTGGACGTCGGTGCGCTGATCGGCGGCAAGGCTGCCCTGGTTCAGCGGTTGCGAGCAGGCAAGTACATCGAGCTGGCCGCCGAGTACGGCTGGGAGATCGTGCACGGCCAGGCCCGGTTCGCCCCCGGCCCGGTTCTTCAGGTCACCGGGGACGGCGGACAGGTGCGGCGGATCGAAGCCGGGCAGTATCTGGTGGCCACCGGGTCGGCGCCCTGGGCACCGCCGATCGCCGGCCTGGCCGGGGCCGGATATCTGACCTCGGCCACCGCGATGGAGCTGACCGAACTCCCGCACTCGCTGCTGGTGCTGGGCGGAGGCTACGTCGGCCTGGAGCAGGCCCAGTTGTTCGCCCGCCTGGACAGCCGGGTGAGTGTGGTCACCCGCTCCCGGCTGGCCTCACGGGAGGAACCGGAGATCTCTGCTGCCCTGCAGGGGGTGTTCGCCGATGAGGGCATCGGCGTGCACACCGACGCCACCGTCACCGCCGCCCGCCGCACCCGCACTGGTCTCGTCCTGAGCGTGGCGCGCGATGGGCAGGTGGCCGAGCTGGCCGCCGAGCGGCTGCTGGTGGCCACCGGCCGCCGCCCGGTCACCGCCGGGATGAACCTGGAGGCCGTCGGGGTCAAGACCGGCCCGGGTGGTGAGATCGTGGTCGATGAGCAACTGCGGACTGGTAACGAGCGGATTTGGGCCGCCGGTGATGTGACCGGGCATCCGCAGTTCGTCTACGTCGCCGCCGCACACGGCACGCTGGCCGCCGACAACGCCCTGGACGGCGCGGGCCGGACCTTGGACTATGCGACGTTGCCGCGGATCACCTTCACCTCCCCGACGATCGCAGCCGCCGGGCTCACCGAAGCTCAGGCCCTGGCGCAGGGCCGAGTGTGCGAATGCAGGGTGCTGCCGCTGGACAACGTCCCCCGCGCGTTGGTCGACCGCGACGCCCGTGGGCTGGTCAAACTCGTCGCCGACGCCGGCACCGGACGGCTGTTGGGCGCGCACGTGCTGGCCGAGGGCGCCGGTGATGTGATCGCCGCCGCGGTGTACGCGCTCGCCGGGCGGATGAGCGTGCAGCAGATCGCCGGCCTGTGGCATCCGTACCTGACTATGGCCGAGGCGCTGAAGCTGGCCGCACAGACCTATACCCGCGACGTGACCAAGCTGTCGTGCTGCGCCTCATGACCGGCCACATCAACGGCCACATCGACGGCCACACGAACGAGTCGGCGCTCGCGCGACGGCCGGGAGTGATGACGATCGGGGACCTGGCGGCGGCGACCGGAGTTCCGGTCAAAACGCTGCGCCGCCAGCAGGACATGGGCCTGATCTGCACCCTGGGCCGCAGCCCGGCGGGGTACCGGCTGTTCGACCAGACAGCGCTGGGCTGTGTGGCGGTGATCCGCAACCTGCGTTCGCTCGGGCTGACCGAGACCGAGATCCAGTCCCTGATCACCAGCTTCGACGCCGGGGGCAGGCTGCTCGGCCCGCCACTGGCCACGATGCTTCGGCGGGCGCGGGCCCGCGCCCAGGCCCGCATCAGCGAGCTGCAGCAACTACAGCAGCGCATCGCCGACTTCGAACGCCTCCACCACCACGCCCTGACCGGCCAGCCCGGGGCCGCCCACCCCTGGCCCTGGCAGCCCAACCCCGACACCTGCTGCCACGACCACCCCGGCGACGAGCGCCACGGCGACGGGCCGCAGCACCGGAAACAGGCTTGACCCTGCCACCGGTGGCAGACCTTAGCGTCGCGGTGAGCTGGTCAACGGCCAATCACTCAGCGACACGCAGCGAAGGGAGCCCAGCATGACCACCGCTTCGCCCCGCCGACCCGACGGCGCCGCCGACAGTGCCAGTACCGATGCGTTCGAGGACAACTGGCGCACCATGTTCACCCAGCATCGCCACCTGTTCGACCTGATCCAAGCCGTGATCGCGCTGACCGCCGCCGGAGACCACCCGGCCCCGGTCCCGCAGCTGGCCGCCGCGCTGCACCGCACCCCCGACGACACCCGGCGCCTGATCGACACCACCACCGCCGGGGTCTCGACCTGGGGACGCATCTGGCATGACGGCCAGCACGCCCACCTGGACATGGCCGCCCCCTCCACTCCGCGCTACCAGTACCGCATCGGGCAGCGCACGATCGGTGTCAGCGGCTGCGCACCCGACACCTTCCTGGTCGCGCAGGCACTCGACCAACCGCTGCGCGTCCAGTCCACCTGCCCGGTCACCGCAGCTCCCATCACCGTGGACTTCTCGCCCACGGGGCTGGTCGAGGCCGACCCGGCCGACACGGTGGTCGCGCTGATCGACCCTGCGGCCACCCCCGGCACGATCCTGGTCGCCAGCCAGCAGCTCGACCCCGCCGCCGTCGACCGCGACGCCTGCAGCCAGCAGCCGTTCTTCGCCAGCGCCGAAGCCTCCAGGGCCTGGCGCGAGACCCACCCCACCGGCCGTGTCCTGCCAGTCGCCGACCTGAACGCCTGGTGGCGGCGGCTTCGCGCGGAAACCACCGCCGTGCCCGCCCCGGCCAGCTGAGTCCTGCTGCCCTGCGGGGTGCCCGGCACGCCGGGCACCCCGCATCAGCGGACCGGACTCCCCGGTCCCGACCGACAATGCCGAACCACCCACCAGGAAGAGCCAACATGACCAGCCCGACCCCACCCGAGCCGTCACTGGACGGTCTCTTCCGCACCGAAACCGACAGCGCGCTGAACTGGATGGGCCTACCGCTGCTACGGTTGCTGGCCCGCGGCTGGCCGGTGACGATGGAGGAGCTGGCGGGCGTCACTGGCCGTCCCGTCGAGCAGGTCCGCGCCGCGCTGGCCGGCCAGGGCGACATCGAATACGACGACCAGGGCCAGATCGTCGGCAACGGCATCACCCTGCGCCCGACCCCGTATCGCTTCATAATCGACGGCATTCTGCTGTTCACCTGGTGCGCGCTGGACACCCTGGTCTTCCCCACCCTGCTCGGCCGAGCCGCGGACGTCGAATCCGCCTGCCACGCCACCGGCGCCCCAGTGCGTCTGCACGTCGAACCCGACCACCTCACCGCCGTCGAGCCCGCCACCACCGTCGTCTCCCTGCTCACCCCCGCCGACCGCACGTCGATCCGATCATCGTTCTGCAACCAGGTGCACTTCTTCGCCAACCCCGGCGCCGCCGCCACGTGGCTGCGTGAGCACCCCGGCGCCAGCGTCCTGCCCGTCGCCCAAGCCCAACGGCAGGCCCGGCCACTGATCCAGAGCCTGCCGCTGGCCGGCGGCCAGGACGAGTGCTCCTGCTGCTAGACCACCGCCCAAAGCACCTCACTGAACGGTGCTGCCAACGTCGGCGCCTGAAGATGACGGCGCCTGGCGATGACATGGCAAGGCCCTGTCACGCACCAAGCTGCCAGGCGTCAAGCCAGCTACGCCGAACCGCGTCGCCGCCCTCGGCCGCGCCCCAGGCGACAACCCAGCCTTGTCATTGCGAAGGCGACAACCTACTGTTGTCACATGGACGGCCACACATGGAGCCGAGATCGCCTCATCGCGGCGGTAACCGAACGGGCGGGCAGCGATGATCCGCTGGTGCTGCTGGAGACCGCCGTCGCCTTCGCCGCCGAGGCAGGTGAGACCACCGATGCGGTGGTGGATCACTTTGTCGGCCAGGCCCGCCGGCAGGGGCTGTCCTGGACCGTGATCGGAGCACGGCTGGGGGTCTCCAAACAGGCCGCCCGGCAGAAGTTCGCCGACCGGATCGTCATCCCGGCCACCGCCGACGCCGAAGCGCTCGGCACGGGCGATGTCACGATCGCCCCCAAGCTGGCCGAATGCCTGCGGGCGGCCCAGGCCGAAGCCGACTCCGACGACAGCCTGCCCAGCAGCCACCACCTCCTGGCGGGATTGCTGCACGCCGGGATCGCCGCCGGCGTGCTGGACAAGGTCGGCGTCACGCGCGAGAAGATCCGCCAGTCCGGCGCCCGGCTGTTCGAACCCGCCACCGCCGAGGGCCCGGACGGCAGCCGGCGCCGGGTGGTCGGCGACGGCGCCGCCGACAACCACCTGGCCATCGCCCGCCACATCGCCGCCCGCCGCGGGCAGAACCAGGTCCGCACCGAGCACCTTCTGTTCGCGCTGGCCACCGACGAGGCCGGATCGGCCCGCCGGGTCCTGGACGACCTCGGCGCCGACCTCACCGCGATCAAGAAGGAACTCAACGAGGTCATCCCGCCGTTCCCCCGCCGCCGGCGCCCCCGCCAGCGCAAGCACCGGTGCGACCCCCGCGACCGGGCATGCGCCTTCTGCGGCTGCACCGCCCCGGGCCGTCCCATGGTCGCCGGTCCCGGCCTGTGGATCTGCGCCGACTGCGTCGCCTTGGCCACCAGCATCCTGGCTGACGGCGACCTCGCCCGCCACGCCTGGTGACCTCACCGAGTCTCGTCAGCGGAGCCACCGGCGCGCGAGCCCTCGCCCCCGAGCCGACCCGTGTGCGCAGCCCTTCTGCCATTCGAGCCGACGGTGAGCTGGACCAGAGCAGGCTGCGGGAGGCTGGATCAGCCGCCGCGCGGGACGTACATGATGACAGCGACGCCGATCAGGCAGATCAGGGCACCGGTGATGTCCCAGCGGTCGGGACGGAATCCGTCCGCGACCATGCCCCAGGCCAGGGAGCCGGCGACGAAGACACCGCCGTAGGCGGCCAGGATGCGGCCGAAGTTGGCGTCGGGTTGGAGGGTGGCGACGAACCCGTAGACGCCGAGTGCGATGATCCCGGCACCGATCCAGATCCAGCCGCGGTGTTCGCGGACTCCTTGCCACACCAGCCAGGCGCCGCCGATCTCGGCGAGTGCGGCGAGCACGAACAGGGCGATGGAACGGGCGATAAGCATGCAGGCGACTACCTTCGAGTCTTGTTGGCAGGCTGTCGATCGGGTGACGCCATGCGCCTGTGAGTCGAGCTGGCCGATTCAGCCGGCCGGCACCGATGGAGAGCCGTCGATGTGGCAGGGCCGGGGTGGCCGGTGCGTAGGACGGGTTCCAGGAAGTGGCGGGCCGGATCGCAGAAGACGGGCCGGTCAGGTAGCGCATCCAGGTGGCGCACGCCTCGGGCAGCGTGGCGGTGAGGGCCTGCAACCCGCGATGCCGTGTTCCGCCTGGCGGATCTGCCCGGTGAGCTTGGGCCGCAGCCGGGCGGGGATCCTCGGTGCAGGTGCTGCGTCGGCTGACAGCACGGCGCCGACGTAAAACCGCGGCGTGCTGGCAGGGGACACCAGCGCGCACGGCCAATTGAGACATCCGCATCGTGCTCACGGCACCGACCCTAAACCGGAGAGCCGACATGGAAGGTCGACTGTCCCCGCCCGTTGCGGCCGCCTCGTGTAAGGGGCGGCGGCGCGCTCTAGCGAACGCTGGCCGGCGAGGTTGAGCAGGAGCACCCGTCCGCACAGCCGCCCCCGGCGGCGTCCTGGCCGTCGGTACGGCAGGTGCGGCGGCGGCTGCGGTAGACGGCCCAGCCGAAGGTGGCTGCGGCGGCGATCGCCAGGGCGGCCGCGATCTGGGGCATCGCCGCGGCAAGGGCGGTGGCCGCACCGCCGCCGATCAGCCCGGCGGCGATCAGTGCGGGCAGCGCGCAGCAAGCCACGCAGGCCAGCGCGGCCAGGCCGGCCAGTCCGGTGCCTGTGCGCTTGCTGGTCCGCCCGGCAGCATCCACGGCGCTGGACTCGGTGCTGGGCGTGGTGGCCCCTTCGGTGCGGTGGCGGCGGGTCATGAGCGTGTCTCCATCGCGTCGGGGGACGGTGCGGGTAGGCCGAGTTGCTGCAGGCGGGTCAGGGTGTCCTCCAATGTCCAGGCCTCAACAATGCGGCCGTCGGCCAGCCGGTAGATGCCGACCTCGTCGATGCCGGTGAAGCGGCGGCCTGTGGGCGAATGGCCGCGCCAGGTACCGGTGTGGGTGCCCGAGCAGGTGAACCGGCCCACCACCGTCACCTCCCCCACGGCACCGGGTGCGGGTTCGGCGATCAGCTCGACGATGTCCATGTGCACGTCGGGGAACGCCTCCCGGAACGCACCGATCCAGCCGCGGACCCGATCGGCCAGCGCGGGCACGTACAGCCGGTCGACCAGTTCCAGGTGCCCGCCGTTGATGACCTCGGTCACCAACCGCCGCACCATCTGCTTGCCGGTCAGCATCCGCACCCCGCCCCACCGCACCCGGCCGTGCCGCCCATGCTGTACCGCCCGTCGGTGGCCGGTCGATCGGCCAGGTCGGTGAACGGCAGTGGGCAGTCCTGTTCGGCGGCGCAGGCGACCAGGTCGTCGCATCCGGCCGCCAGGGCTTGACGCAGCGTGTCCGCGATGACCCGCAGATCGGTGATCTTGGCTTCGACTTCGGTGAGCTTGGCGCGTGCCCGGGCCTGCAGCCGGGTGTCGGGCCCGCGGTGCCGGTGCGTCCCGGCCTCCAGCAGCTCGGCCACCTCGTCCAAGGTGAAACCGAGGCGTTGGGCAGCCTTGATCACCCTGAGCAGGGTGACCGTCTCGGGCGAGTAGGTACGGTGCCCACCGGGGCTGCGCTGCGGCTCGGCGATCAGGCCGCGCCGCTCGTAGTAGCGCAAGGTCTGGATGTTGACGCCTGCCAGCTCGGCGACCTGCCCGGTGCGCAGGAACGACGCCCTGATCGGCTCATGCAGCATGATGGCCTTCCTTGCCGGCCGTTCCGTCCGCCGGGTGGGTCCGGCGGCCTTCGAAGGCGAGCCCGGCCTCGGCCCAGTCCTGCTTACCGCCGGTGTAGACACGCACGTCGTGGTACCCGAGCCGAGCGAACGCCTCCGCAGTGCTCTTCGAGCGATTGCAGTACGGGCCCGAGCAGTACACCACCACCACGTTCTGGCGATCGGGTGCCAGTCGGGCGGCCAGCTCCGCGTCGATCGGGCCGGGCGCGTTGCGAGCGCCGGGTAGATGCTCGGCAGCGTAGGAGTCGGGCGGCAACGCCTCGATCAACTGCACCGTGCCGGCCTGCAGCAGCGCCAGCAGTTCCTGGCGAGTGATGGGATCCATCAGGTTCTCCCGGGTTGACTCAGATCGGCTGAGGACCGGCGCCTGCCAGGGCAGCCGTCTCTGCTCGGCGCTGGAGCGCCTCCAGCACCTCGGTTTGCTCCTCGGGAACCCTCATTTCAAGCGCCATGGCGCCGTCGGCGATGGTGAAAGTGAAGACGAAGAACGAGCAGCAGCAGTTCTCCCGGGCCGCCAGCTCAGCGGTCCGGGCGGCATTCTCCGCGGTGAAGATCAGATCCAGCCGCAGTCTGGTCGGCTCGGGCCGCGCGATCGCCTGCACGGCTTCGGAGAACAACGCGTCGAATTCGGCCGTCCGCAACGGCCGCTCGGCCGTCGGCAGCGTGCACTCCTGCGGCGCCCATACCTGGTCATCCGGCCCAGCCGGTACCTGCTGAAGTTCCATGTCTTCGACGGTAAGCCTGTACCCCGGTACCGGATGCAACCCCGACCCCCTCGGCAGCTCTCCAAGGTCACCGGCAGGTCCGGCGGCTGGACCGCTGGACCATGCCGACGCCCATGCACGAATCAACGCTGGTCACTGCTCGGGAGCCGCCGCGTCAGACACTGGGCTGGGTGTGGGCAGGTCGGCGGTGGCCCGGTCGCCGATTACCCGCAGCCCGATCTTGTCGAGCCGGTCATTGATGACTCCCACGCCCTGCCCGATGGTGTCGGGCAGTGCGTAGTACTCGGCCAACACGGCGCGGGCGAGGTCGTCATCGATGGTGGTGATGTCCCATCGCACCTGGTCGGCGGAGCGGGTGATGGTGGAGGTGAGGAAGGGGCAGCAGGCCTTCTCCCGCGCGGCAAGGTCGCCCACCCAGTCCTCGATTCCCTGCTCGGCGCGGAACCGGAACCGGATCCCCTGCTCGGTCTTCTCCCGGCCGATCAGCGCCTGGGTGAACAGTCGCTCGTACTCGGCCATCCGCTCCGGACCGGTGTCGGGGGCGGTGCTCATGTCACACACGATCGGGGTGGCGGGGCTCGGGGACGTCGAGGACTCCATCATTTGCCTCCCTGCGTTGGACGACGCATCTTGCGTCCTGTCGCCCCTGACCCTAAAGTCTGGACCAAAGTCCAGGGTCAAGAGGTGAACAGGCGTGAAGATAGGACAGGTCGCCCAGGAGGCCGGGGTCAGCATCGACACCGTCCGCTTCTATGAACGCCGCGGCGTCCTGCCCGCACCCGCCCGCCGCCCCTCCGGATACCGGATCTTCACCCCGGCCGCCGTCGAACGGATCCGGCTCGCCCGCGCCTTGCAGAGCCTGGGCCTGACCTTGGACGAGGTCATCGATGCCCTGCACGCCCACGACCAGGGCGACGCCACCTGCGAAAGCGAACGATGGCGCCTGGAAGCCGTCATCGACCGGCTCGACACCAGAATCACCGATCTGCAACACGCTCGGCGCAATGCGGCACAGGCTTTGCAGCGATGCCAGGCCGGAAACTGCCAGTTCACCAGCGCTGCGATCAACGACGCCGACTAGCCCTGCCCGGACGTTGCCGCCCTCACCGTCCCTGGCGATGGATTTCTGGCCACCTCGCCACCTGCCCCCGGCCACAGAACTTCGCGGTTGAGTTCACTAGCGAATTCTGGCTCCACCTACCAACGAGTGTCGGCCCCACCCCAGTGAAGGGGATTCATGTTCGCGGGAGTCTTGGCCCCACCCGGCCGGACTTCCTTGGGCAGCTGTGGCGGGATCGTGGTGCTTCGATCGAGCGTGGGCACGGTGCGGGCGAGCGGGGTGGGTGTGTGATCTCGGTTCAGGGGCTGATTCCGGCCGGTCGGGCGCGGTCGACGCCGGTGCTCTTTGTTGCCGGAGGTTCGGTCGGGTTGCTGGGTGGGATGATCGGTCTGGGCGGCGCCGAGTTCCGGCTGCCTCTGCTGATCGGCCTGTTCGGATTCGCGGCGCTGCCGGCCGTCATCCTCAACAAGGCCATGAGCCTGGTCGTGGTGCTGTTCGCGCTGCCCGCCCGGCTGGCTGCGGTCTCTGTCGCCGAGCTCGGCGAGCACTGGCTGGTCGCGGTGAACCTCCTGGCGGGGAGCCTGCTGGGGGCCTGGGCCGGGGCATCCTGGGCGGTGCGGATGCGCACCGCGACGCTCTACCAGGTGCTCGCCGTCCTCATGGTCGGCATGGCCGGCGCACTGGTGTTCACCCACACCACTGCACTCGGCGCCCTGGACCTGCCCGCCTTCGCACAGGCCGTGGCCGGAGTCGTCGCAGGGTTCGGCATCGGTGTGGTCGCGGCGATCATGGGGGTCGCCGGGGGCGAACTGCTGATCCCCACGATCGTGCTGCTGTACGCCGTGGACATCAAAACGGCCGGGAGCCTGTCGCTGCTGGTCTCCCTGCCCACGATGCTGGTCGCCTTCGTCCGCTACAGCCGGGACGGGAGCTTCGCCGTTCTGAGGGCCAACCTGCGCTTCACCGCCATTCTGGCCGCCGGGTCGATCGCTGGCGCCCTCTTGGGTGGGCTGCTCCTCGGCGTCATACCCGACCTGGTGCTCATCCCCGCTCTGGCCCTCATCCTGCTCATCTCCGCGGTCAAGATGGCCCGTCATACGACCACGCCCGCATGACCCGCGATCAATCAGGAGACTCAACCGGGCCGTCCCAGGTGGGGCCAGAACACGCTGGTGAAATCAACGCGGTGCCCACCATCAGGTGTGTAGCCCGCATTGGCTCAGGCCCGGTGGGGTCTCACCACTGCCGGCGGCCCGCCTGGACGTCTCGGACCGTTGCACGCCTTGCATGACCAGGACGTAGAGGAAAGACGGGTCCGCACGAGACCCGCAAGTCACCGTACAGAGCGGACCAGCGATTGGTCCGATCGCCTCATTTCCGGTGCATCGGGTGTTCGCCTGTCCATCAGCCGCTGGCCAGCGATCGTCCACAGGTGATCGCTTGGGTGAGCGCGCAAGGTGTGTCCGGGGAGACGGAGGACGTCATGAGCTCTGGTGAAGACGCGCGCACGGACGGCACGGACGGGTTGTCGCGGCGGCGGTTGCTGGCGGTCACCGGAGGATTGGTCGGGACGGTCGCCGTGGGTGGCCTGCCGGGTACCGCGGTGGCGGACTCACGGCATGGCCACTCGGCTCGACGGTCGCGGGACTGGCTGCCTGGCGATCATCATGTGCACAGCGAGTTCAGCGTCGGGTACGACACCTCGACCAGCCCTCCGACGCCGATCCTGGGCGGGGACGCGATCTATCCGCTGGCGGTGAACGCCTCCAACGCGCGGCGGTTCGGATTGGGCTGGATCGTCTCCACCGACCATGGTGGTCCGCTGCATTCCAAGCTGGACGCCGAGCAGCGCTACCCGAGCCTGCTGCAGGCCCGCCGATCGGTACCCGGCGTGCTGCAGTTCTACGGGATGGAGCTCGACACCCCCGCGGCCGACCACTCCAGCTTGATCATCCCGAAGGTCGCCAACGAACGGGACATCCTGTTCCAGTTGGAGAGCCGGTTCTCCAAGCGCGACCCGTTCCCGGCCGACCCGTCCTTCGACACCGAGGCCAAGATGATCGAGGCGCTGCGGGTGATGCGGCAACTGCCGCACAAGCCGGTGCTGTTCGCCAACCATCCGGCGCGCTCGGCGACCGCCCTGGGCGTGTACGGGCAGGACACCCCGGCCGAGTTCCGCAACTGGCACGACACCGCCCCGGAGATCATCCGCGGGTTCGAAGGCGCGCCCGGCCACCAGGCCGCGGCACTCAATCCCGACGGCACGCTACGGCCCGGCCCCCGCGGCGGCTACGGCAACCACCCGACGATGGGCGGCTTCGACCAGATGACCGCCCGGCTGGGCGGTCTGTGGGACTCCCTGCTCGGCGAGGGACGCCGCTGGTGGATCACCGCCACCTCCGACTCACACATCCACTACACCGAAGGCGGCGCCGACTTCTGGCCGGGCGAGTACTCCAAGACCTACGTGCACGCCCGCTGGGACTACGCCGACATCCTGGAGGGCCTGCGGCAGGGACGGATCTTCGTCACCATCGGCGACCTCATCGACCGGCTCGACCTCTCCGCCCGCGCCGCCTCCGGACACTCGCATGCAGACGCGCACGGGCCCGAGGTGACCGTGGGCGAGACCCTGCGGCTGACCCGTAAGGACCGCCACGTCGAGGTCGAGGTCCGGATCCGCGAGCCGCGCCGTCCCAACGCCGCGGGCAACCGCCCGAAGGTGCGGCGCGTGGACGTCATCACCGGCCGGATCACCGGCAGCGCCTCCGACCGCGCGTCCGACACCAACCCCACCACCACGGTCGCCGGGCGCTACGGACCGGCCGACTGGCGGCGCGAGAACGGCGCCATCGTCGTCCGGCACCTCGTCCGTGACATCGATGGGCCGATGTATGTCCGGGTACGCGGCACCAGCACCGACGAACTCGAACCCCAGCCCGACCCCCACGGCGCCGACCCGTGGGCCGACCTGTGGTTCTACTCCAACCCCATCTTCATCGACCGCTGACCACACCGCCCGTCCCGCCGAGGATGGTCGGCGCAGATGGTGACAATGGCCGCTGGGCCCGAGAACATGCCAAGGGCTCACCGCCAGGACGCGGCCCCTGCCTCACCACCAGACCGACCGGGGACAGGAGGCCCTGCGGGAACCGGCATCGCTTGTGAAGGACCGGCCACACCGGGCATGGTGCGGCCGATCAACGGCCCACGGAGCAGTCGCCGGTCAGATGGACAGGATGCGCGGGAGCGTGCGCAGGGCCAAGCCGATCCTGATGAGGCTCGCACAGGCGGCGATGGCCAATGGCCAGGCCAGGGCCGGGGTGATGAGCGCCAGGCCGGTGAGTGCCGCTGCATCGAGAACGATCAAGCCGATGCCGCCGACCAGGACCGCGATGCGGGTGCGGGTATAGCGGGCTCGTCCGGTGGCGGCGGTGGCCAAGGTGGCAACGACGGCCAGCAAAACCAGCCCGATGGTCAAGCCCGCCGCGGTGGGGATCGGCCATTGCCAGGCGTGGCCGGTGATGAGGGCGGTGGCCCAGGCGGCGGCCACAGGCGGGCCGGTGGCCAGGAGCGTGCGCGCGGCGTGGCGGCTGGGTGAGTGCGCGACGAAGGCCGTGGTGATCTGGTCGGGGGTGCCGAACTCGGCCAGGGCGTGGCGGGCCGCTGCGTTCGGGTCGGTGCCGGTGGTCAGGTGGTGGCGGTAGGTCTCGGTCAGGCCGTCGGCGAGTTCGTCCACGACCTCGGCCGGCAGTTGCCGGGCCAGTTGGGCCAGATGTTCCTCGATCAGTGGGTGGCTGGCCATGGCGCGGTCTCCGGCCTGGTGGGTGTGAGGGTCGCGGGCTCCAGGATCGCGGTGACGGCGCGGGCGAAGTCCCGCCAGCCGGCACGTTCGGCATGCAGCTGGGCGCTGCCCTCGGGAGTGAGCTGGTAGGTGCGGCGGCGGCGTCCATCCACCACCGACCAGTCCCCGGCGATCAACCCGGCCCGCTCCAGCCGGTGCAGCGCGGGATAGACCGTGCCGGTCGGCAGGTCGAAGCGGCCCTCGCTGCCTTGGCGCAGGGCGTCGATGACCGCGTAGCCGTGCAGCGGCCCGCCCTCCAGCGTCGCCAGCAGCAGGGTGTCGAGATGTCCCTTGAGGACCTGCGCTCCCCTCATACGTAGCAATGCTACACTTCCAGTGATACGTAGCAAAACTGCGCATAGAGGAGGTCGGCGATGGGCGAAGACGCCGCGGTCGCCGCCCAGGGACTCAGCAAACGGTTCGGGCAAGTGCACGCCCTGACCGACGTGGACGTGAGAGTGCCCACCGGGCGCGTGACGGCACTGCTCGGCCCCAACGGGGCCGGTAAGACGACGATGGTGCGAATCCTGGCGACGCTGCTGCGGCCGGATGCCGGACAGGCGCAGGTGGTCGGGCTGGATGTGGTGCGGCAGGCGGTGGCGGTGCGGAGGGTGATCGGGTTGTCCGGCCAGTACGCGGCGGTGGACCCGTACCTGACCGGGCGGGAGAACCTGCGCATGATCGGACGGCTGTCCCGCCTGGGCCGCGCGGGCGCCCGGGCCCGCGCCGAGGAACTCCTGGAGGCCTTCGAGTTGTCCGGCGCCGCGCACCGCACGGCACGGACCTACTCCGGCGGGATGCGCCGCCGCCTGGACGTGGCCGCCAGCCTGGTGGCCCGGCCCCGGGTGCTGTTCCTGGACGAGCCGACCACGGGATTGGACCCGCGCAGCCGCCTGGCGGTGTGGCGGTTGCTGGGCGAGTTGGTGACCGAGGGCACCAGCGTGCTACTGACCACCCAGTACCTGGAGGAGGCCGACCGGATCGCCGACCGGATCACCGTCCTGGACAACGGCCGGGTGATCGCCGAAGGCACGTCCGCGGAACTGAAGTCCCGCCTGGGCGGTGACCGCCTGGAGATCACCGCTTCGCCGGGGGTCGATCTGGATCGGCTCGGTGCGGTGGTGGCCGGGCTGGAGTCTGCTCCCCCGGTGCGCCAGGAGACGGAGGGCAGGCTCATCGTGCCGGTGGCCAGCGGCGCCGGCGTGCTGCCCGACCTCGCGAGGCGCCTGGCAGACGCCGACATCACCATCGCCGACCTGGCCATACGCCGCCCCACCCTCGACGATGTCTTCCTTACCCTCACCGGGCACCCTGCCCCGCCGCCCGGCCAACCCGAACCCTCCACGACCATCGACAACGGTCCCGCCACAGGCGGTCCTCCAACAGCCGCGCGGAGCCGGAGGAACCCATGACCGTCACCCATGACCCCGCCGCGTCCGCCCTGCCATCCGCTCTGCCGTCCGGTCATGCCGCAGCAGCGGCCGTGGCGGATATCGCCGTGCTCACCGGCCGCAATCTGCGCCGTCTGATCCGTGTACCCACGCTGCTGGTCTTCGCCACCCTGCAGCCGGTGCTGTTCGTGCTGCTGTTCTCCGCCACCTTCAGCGGCGCGATCCAGCCGCCGGGCGTCACCCGCTACATCGACTACCTGCTGCCCGGCCTGTTCGTCCTCTCGCTCGGCTTCGGCGCCTCGCAGACCGCCGTGGCCATCGCCGACGACCTGGGAAGCGGAATGATCGACCGGTTCCGCGCCCTGCCCACCGCCGCTTCTGGGGTGCTGCTCGGCCGGGTCATCGCCGACGCCGCCCGGAACCTGTTCGTCGTGGCCTTGATGGTCGCCGTCGCCACGCCCCTGGGGTTCCGCTTCCACACCGGAGCCGGCCAGGCCCTGGCGGCCGTCGCGCTCGCCGTGGCCGTGGGCGTGGCATTCTCCTGGCTCAACCTGCTGCTCGGCCTGGTGGTGGGCGACACCGAATCGGCCGGCCTGGCGGGATTGTTCCCCGTCATCATCCTGGTGTTCACCAGCTCAACGCTGGTGCCGGTGGCCACCATGCCCGGCTGGCTCCAAACCTTCGCCGCTCACCAGCCGGTCACCGCCACCGTCGACGCGCTGCGCGCCCTAACCCTGGGCGGACCCACCGGCCAACCGATCCTGGAAGCCCTGGCCTGGATCGCCGGACTGCTGGCCGTCACCGTGCCGCTGACCCTCCTCCGCTACCGCCGCGCCACCACCCCATAGGCGCACGGCGGTCAGGTAGGACGACGCTCGGCCGGGACGCTGCCGATGGCCGACACGGCCGCCACTGCCGCGCATCCGGCCAGGACGATGAAGAGGTTGGGGTAGCCGCCCAACATCGCGGCTAGTGCGGCCCCGGCCCAGGGTGCGAGGGCGGTGGCGATGGTCACGGGAGCGGACAGGATGCCCGACAGGGCGCCGTAGGAGGCGGTGCCCCAGCGGTCGCTGACGGCGGTGGCCTGCAGCAGCGTGGTGATGCCGCGGGTTGCTCCCGCCAGGACGGACACGGCGATGAGGACTGCGACGGGGCCCGGCACAACAGCCAGGATCGCGATCGTGACGGCTGAGAGGGACAGGACCCAGACGGTTCGGCCGCGTACGGTGGTGCGCCGGGCCAGTGCCCCGTACCCCAGGCGTCCGGTGACCTGGCCGACGCCGCCCAGCCCCAGTGCCCAGGCCGCGGCTGTGCCGCTGGCGCCGCGGGCGGTCAGCAAGGGGATCAGGTTGACCACGACGGCGAACATCGCGAAGCTCGCCAGGGTCAGTGCCAGGGTGGCCAGCACGAACGGCCGGGTTCGCACGATCGCCTGATGGGTCTGGTTTTCCGCCCTGTGCGGTTTCGGCGCGGGGGGCCAGGGGCGGCGTAGTGCCAGCGCGTGCAGCGGGATCGTCACCACGGCCAGGATCGCGGCGAGGGTGAGGTAGGTGCCGCGCCAGGACAGGTGCGCGGAGAGCGCGTCGGTCAGGGGTGCGAAGACGGTGCTGGCCAGCCCGGCGACCAGCGTCAACGTGGTGAGCGCGGCGACATGGCGCGGGTGGTGGTAGCGGGTGAGTGCGGCGAAGGCGGGTTGGTAGAGGACGGCGCTCATCGCGGTCCCCGCCAGCAGCCAGGCGGCGGCGAACCAGAGCAGGTTGGGTGCCAGTGCGATGGCGGCGGAGGCCGCGACGGCGATGACCGAACCGATCGTCATGATGGCGTGCGGCCCGCGCAGGTCAAGGAGCCGTCCGATCGGGATTCCGCCGAGCGCGGCGACGACGAGGGCCGCGGAGAAGGCCGCGGTGATGGTGGAGGTGGACCATCCGGTGTCGGCGGTGATGGCCGGTGCCAGGACGGGGAAGGCGTAGTACAGCACGCCCCAGCTGGTGATCTGGGTGATGCACAGCGCGATCAGCACGCCAGACGAGGCGGTTCCGGTCAGTGTGGAACGGGCACCGGCGGAGGTAGCCGCCGGTGCCCCTCTTGTCGGTTCGCGAGTCACCTGCTCAGAGATCGCCTCGCTCGGCCTCGCCGGAGTAGCCGTGCTCATGGCCGGTCGCGAAGCCCAGCCGCGGGCCCTGGCCACCGCTCGCGCCGACCGCCACTGGGACGCCGAGGGTGATGGGCTGGGGTGTGCCGGTGCCGCAGCAGGACGCCTCCCCAGCGTCTGCGTTCTCGTTCTCGTCGGTGACCAGGTCGGTGGAGCACACGCCGGTCTCGGGCAGGGCGAGCTCGACCGAATCGGCGGCGGCGCGGTCCCCGGCCAGCGCGGCGACCACGGACCGGACCTGCTCGTACCCGGTGGCCATCAGGAACGTCGGAGCACGCCCGTAGCTCTTGGCACCGGCGATGTAGAAGCCCTTCTCCGGGTGCGCCAGTTCGCGCTCGCCGTGCGGCGGGACGGTGCCGCAGCTGTGGAAGTTCGGGTCGATCATCGGGGCGAGCTTGACCGGTGCCTCGGTCGCCGGGTCCAGTTCGGTACGGACCTCGCGCAGCATCCCCAGCTCGGGGCGGAATCCCGTGGCGGCGACCACGGTCTCAGCGGCCAGGACGCGGTCGCCGTCGGGCGTGGTGCCGTGTACCCGAACCGGGCCGCCTGCGTCCGGGGTGGTGAGGGCGGTAATGGTGAAGCGGCGGACCAGCTCGATCGCGCCGGAGGACACGGCCTGCTTGAGCCGCGTGCCGATCGCTCCGCGGGCGGGCAGGGCATCGGCGTCGCCGCCCCCGTACAGGCGGGTCACCGAGGCGCCGCGCACGGCCCAGGTGACGCGGGTGCCGGGCTCGGCGGCGGCGAGTTCGGCGAGGGCAAGCAGGGTGTTGGCGGCCGAGTGGCCCATGCCGACGACCAGGGTGTGCCGTCCGGCGAACCGTTCGCGGTCGCGTCCCAGCACGTCCGGCAGCGGGCCGGTGATGTACGGGGCGGCCTGCTCCTCGCCCGGGGCGGGCAGGCCGGAGTGGCCCAGCGGGTTGCCCTGCCCCCAGGTCCCGGACGCGTCGATCACGGCCCTGGCCACGATGTCCTGGACGCGGCCCTCGGCGTCGACCGTCCGGACCAGCAGCGGGCGCTCGTCGCGTCCAACCGTCCGGGTGGCATCGACGTCGTGCCGGGTGACCGCGACCACGCGGGTGCGGGTGCGGATGCGTCCGGCGAGCGCGGGGACCTGCGCCAGCGGCACCAGGTAGTCGCGCACCAGCTCGGCGCCGGTGGGCAGGACGTCGGGCGGCGGCGCCGCCCACCCGGTGGCCTCCAGCAACCGCCGGGCCGCGGTGTCGGTGTCGTACCGCCAGGGGGAGAACAGCCGGACATGCCCCCACTCGGCGATCGCGGCCCCGGGCTGGGCCCCGGCCTCCAGCACTAGGAAATCCAGCCCGCGTTCGGCCACGTGTGCGGCGGCGGCCAGGCCGATCGGGCCTGCGCCGATGACCACCACCGGCAGCGCGGACTCCCGCCGGCCGCCGGCTGCCGCGGCCTGCTCGGCAGGCGTCACATCCTGCTGGTCGGAGGCGGGGCCCCCGGCGCAACAGCCTCCGCCGTTGCTCTGCGCCGCACTCACGGCGCCGTCGATCCGGTTACTCATCATGAGCCTCCCCTTGCTCTTCGATGCTGGCTGATCTGGACGTGAACTGCGAGCGATGATCAGAGCCGCGCCCGGTAGGCGGCGGTGCGGACGCGGTCGAGGTGGGCGGCCGAGCGGCAAACCTGGTCGCAGACCTGACCGGTGGCCTCGTGCAGCTCGACCGTGCCGCGGGCGGTGAAGCGGCGTCCGGTGATCTGGTTCAGCAGCTTCTTCATCCCAGCTTCCTGTTTAGATGGATGTCTAATCAGGCGTCAGTTTGCATCTCTGTCTAGATGGATGTCAAATTAGAAGCATGTCGAAGCCGTTGCCGCTCGTAGACCTGGCCGCCAGGGAGTGCTGCGCCCCGATCAGCGACCCGAGACTCGGCGAGGACGAGGCCGCCGAACTGGCCAAGGTGTTCAAGGCGCTGGCCGACCCCGTGCGGCTCAGGCTGCTGAACCTGATCGCCTCGGCGGACGGCGGCGAGGCGTGCGTGTGCGACCTGACCGGTCCGTTCGAGTTGACCGCCCCCACGATCTCGCACCATCTCAAGGTCCTGCGCCAGGCCGGGCTGATCGAGGGGGAACGCCGCGGCACCTGGGTCTACTACCGCCCGGTCCCCGAGCAGCTGACCCGCCTGTCGGGCCTGTTCGCGCTGCCCGCCCTCACACCGGCGCCCGCCTGACGGCGGCGCTCGCCTCATCGTTCGGCAGCCGCGGGTCGCGTCCGGTCGAGGGAACGCGTTTGCCGCCGCAGCCGGGTCAGGACGTAGCGGGCGTCGGCGCCGACACCGCGCAGGGTGGCCGAGGCGAACGAGCGCTGCCATTCCAGGCCGACATAACCCAGCCCCGGCTGGACGGTGGAGATCCCACGGCGGTGGCGTGGCCATCCTTGGTCGTCGAGACCGGCGAGTGCGCCCAGATGGGCCAGGGTCGGGCGGTAGCCGGTGGCCAGCAGCACCACGTCGATCTTCTCGCGCGTTCCGTCGTCCCATTCGACCTGGTCGGCGTGCAGGCGGGTGAACAAGGGGCGGCGGTCGGGGTTGCCGGAGGCGAAGGCGGCGCGGTAGGTGCCGGTGTCCATGACGGGTGTGCCCTTGCCGCCGGTCAGCAGGGGCCGTGCCCAGGTGGCGGTGTCCAGGCCGGTGCGCTGCGTCCACAGGTGGATGTCGCGGCCGAGGATGCGTTGCGGCATGAACCGCAGCGGGTGCCGGGTGGCCAGGGTGACGCGGGCATGCCCGGCCAGCTCGATGCCGATCTGCACCGCGGAGTTGCCACCGCCGACGATCAGCACGCGCCGTCCGGCGAAGGGATGCGGGGACCGGTAGTCCGAAGAGTGCAGGACGGTGCCGGTGAAGTCGTCCAGGCCGGGCAGGGCGGGGCGATGCGGGCGGCTGAACTCTCCGGTCGCGGAGATCACCAGCGGGGCGGTGAAGGCCGCGCCCTGGCTGGTGACGATCTCGAATCCGTCCGCGTGTGCGGTGACCTGGTGGACGCGGTGGCCGGTGCGGATGTCGGCGTCCAGGTGTGCGGCGTAGTGGTGGAGGTAGGCGATGACCTCGTCACGTGTCGGGTAGCCATCGGGATCGCCGGGGAAGGCCATGCCGGGCAGGGCGCTGCGGCGCGCCGGGGAGAACAGCGTGAGGCTGTCGTAGTAGTGCGGCCAGGACCCGGCGGTGCGATCGGCCGCTTCCAGGACGAGGGGATCGAGGCCGAGGGAACGCGCGACCTGCGCGGTGGCGAGCCCGGCCTGGCCGCCTCCGATGACGACGACCGAGGAGTCGGTGGTGGACATGGACCCCAACGTATCGTCGTTTTGTAATATGTCAATACAACGATGTGTGGGTTAGGCTCCCGGAAGTGAACGCGTACCCAGGGGCGTGTCCATGGGCGTGTTCGCTGGGGCGTGTGGAGATCAGGAGGGCCGGCCATGACCGAAACGGCGTCCGGCTCGGCACCGGGCACCACGCCGGGGTCGCCGGGCTGCGCCGGCCCTGACTGCGCCCCCGGGTCCGTTCAGCTCGGGACGGCCGGGCGGGAGTTCCTCAAGGCACTGGCCAGCGAGCAACGGCAGCAGATGCTGGAGCTGTTCACCGGCGGGGTCGAGCTGACCGTGGGCACCGTGGCCGAACGCCTCGGCATCGCCCAGCCCACCGCCTCACAGCAGCTCGCCCTGCTCCGCCGAGGCGGCCTGCTCACCTCCCGCAAGAGCGGCAAACAGGTCCACTACCGCATCGACCGCGACGCCGTAGCCCGCTCGCTCGCCGAACTCCAGGACTACCTGAACGCCTGCTGCCCACCAGAGACCCCGTGACCTGATCCGACACCGCGGCGAGAAAGAACCGAGCAGACAAGATTGTTCGTCGCCAGCGGCCTTCGGGCAGCGTCGGCGCCGGTGCTGCTCAGCGCCTGAACCGTATGGCGAACAGCAGCAGTTTGACGTTCCGGTCGATGTCATCGCGGACGCGACCGAACTGCACTGTGCTCTCTCCGTCGGTCCCACTGGGGATGTGGATGTCCCACGGCAGGTGTATCGCGTCCGGGTGGATGGCGCAGGCGTCCTCGGCGTCCAGGGTGATGGCCAGATCGGTGGCCTGAGAACGGCATGGTGAAGCGACTAGACGGGGTGGTCAGCAAGGTCGACGCCGAGTTCAGTCATGGCGGCGACGACGGCGGACGGCAGCGCGGCGTCAGGGGCGGGACAGGCGGCGCGTGCGGTGACCACCCCGCCGGAGTGATGGCTGAGCAGGGCGGCGGCCATCGCGCTCGCCAGGCACTGTGCTCGCAGAGGAACAGCACGGCAAGGGAGGTCGGCAAGGGAAGTCTCCCTCCGGCGGGGATCGCCGATCGCAGCTTGATCACCCGGCGACCGGGACCTCGAGCCGGTCGAGGAGGACGCGGACGCGGCGTTCGAGCTCGTCCCTGATGGGCGGACATCCTCCAGCCCGAGCCCTTCCGGGTCGGCGACGGGCCAGTCCTCGTAGCGCTTGCCGGGGAAGACAGGGCAGGCGTCACCGCAGCCCATGGTGACCACCACGTCGGCCGCCCGGACGATCTCGTCCGTCCACGGCTGGGGGAACTCGCCGGAGATCTCGATGCCGCGTTCCCGCATCGCGGCGATGGCGGCCGGGTTGATCTCGGTACCGGGCTCGGATCCGCCGGACCATCCGATGGCGGCGTCACCGGCCAGGTGCCGGAGAAACCCCAGGGCCATCTGGGAACGTCCCGCGTTGTGGACGCAAAGGAACAGCACGATCGGGGTGCCGCCGGCGTCCCTACCTTCGATGCGGGCCAGTGCCTGCAGGCGCTGGCGTGTGAACCGCTCGGCCAGCAACGGAAGGTAGTGCGGAACGGTGGCGCGGATGGCGAACTGGTCGTAACTGGAGTGCAGGAAGCGCTCGATGGTCTCGGTGCCGAAGGTTCCGGCGAACGCCCGCCCGAGATTGCGGGCAGCGGTGAGCAGGGCGTGCCGCTGGTCGACGCTAAGGTCCGGGGACGGATGGACGTCGGTCATGGGGAGTCCTCGGTCGGAGGGGCGGGCGTGATGACGGAGGAGAACTGGAACAGCTACTTCGGCACCGAGAGCACCTCGTGGACGCCGACCACCGAGCAGAGCCGCTATGGCGTGGTCGCCGCGGGCTTCGGCTACCGCTGGCATCTGGCCGACCCGCGCTTCGACGTCGCCGCCAACCCAACGAGCTGCACCGCTTCGGCTGGGTGGTGGAGATCGACCCGTTCAACCCCCGCTCGACCCCGGTCAAGCGGACCGCGCTCGGCCGGATCAAGCACGAGGGCGCCGTCATCACCGAGTCCCGGGGCCGCATCGTCACCTACTGCGGGGACGACCAGGACGGCGAGTACATCTACAAGTTCGTCGGCGACGCCCCCTGGAAGTCGCTGCGAGCACGTGGCAAGAGCCCGCTCGACCACGGCACCCTTTACGTCGCCCGTTTCGACGACGACGGCACGGGCGCCTGGCTGCCGCTGAAGTACGGCGTCGGCCCGCTGACCAAGGCCAACGGCTGGCAGGATCAGGCCGACGTGCTGCTGCGCACCCGTACCGCCGCCGACGCGGTGGGCGCCACCAGGATGGACAGGCCCGAATGGGTCGCGGTGCACCCCGACAGCAACGACGTCTACTGCACCCTCACCAACGGCACCGGCTGGAACAACGCGGCCAACCCGCGCAAGCCCAACCCCTACGGGCACATCATCCGCTGGACCGAGCACCGCGGCGACAACACCGCCACCACCTTTGAGTGGGACATCTTCATGCTGGCCGGCGACCCCGAATACGACCCGCGGGTCGAACTCGCCGCCGAGGACGTCTTCGGCTCACCGGACGGGCTGTGGTTCGACGCCGACGGGCGGCTGTGGATCCAGACCGACGTCTCCAACTCCTCCCAGAACCGTCCCGACCGCGGCTACGACAACATCGGCAACAACCAGATGCTCGCCGCCGACCCGCGCACCGGAGACCTCCGCCGCTTCCTGGTGGGCCCGCGCGGCTGCGAGGTCACCGGCGTCGTCACCACCCCCGACCAGCGCACGATGTTCGTCAACATCCAGCACCCCGGAGAGGACACCGCCTTCTGGGGCACCCCCACCCCCGCCAACCCGCGCGCGGTCAGCAACTGGCCCGACCACGACCCGGCCGGACGCGTCCGCTCCGCCACCGTCGTCATCCGCAAGCGCGACGGCGGCATCATCGGCACCTGACCTCGATCACGAGCGCACTGGTCCACCGTTGTGACCTGACGCCGCGCGGCCGGCGACAGGGTGAGGGCACATATACCGAGGCCCTCACCCTTCCGGTCTTCACGAGGCCGAAGAGCGACTCCGGGCTCCCCCATCGCACGCAAGATCCCTACCAAGCGCGACGCCCTTCGGGTGAGGTGTCTCAGCAAGAGAACCACTGCTACGGTAGACAACGACCCAGAATGCTTGCATACTTGTGCAAATGAGCATGGATGATGAGGCGGTGGGCGACCTCGGCACGGTGCTGTCCCACCAACTCTTCCGGGCCCTCGGCGATCCCACGCGCGTGCGTCTCCTCGACCTGCTCGCCGAGCGCTGTCGCGCCTGCTCGGTATCGGAGCTGGCCGACTGCCTTGATGTGGACCTGTCGGTCGTGTCCCGGCACCTGGCACTCCTGCGCGCCGCCGGAGTGCTGCGAGCCCGCAAGACCGGCCGCAACGTCCTGTACGAGATCCAGTTCGAGGCGCTGAGCGAAGTCCTGCGCGGCATCGCCGACACCCTGGACCGCGCCCGCGAGGACTTCGAGAACCCGTCCACCTGCGCCATGGGCACCACCGACCAGGAGGAACCACATGACGGTCACTGAAGCTCACACACCGCTGATCCCCCTTGGCACCGCTTCTCCCGCCGTACGGCTGACGATCGAGTACTGGACCGTGACGATGGACGAACAGGACTCGTGCGGATCGTGCGACGCGACCCTCACGCTGCTCAACGACGCCGTCACGACCATCGGCCCCGTGGCCGCACGGCTCGGCTTCACCCTCGGCGTCGTTCCCCGGACGATCACGACCTGGTCCGAGGCCCTTGAGCACGGCATCGTGGCGTCCCCGACCATTCGCGCGCAGGGCAGGGAGATGCTGCCGTCCCACCCCGACGGTTCAGAGAGCCGAGCCTGGGACTGGCGCGGGACCATCACCCCATCGCCGCGGCCCGAGGCGCTTCTCGACTTCCTGGTACAGGTCATCGCCAAGCGCAGCCGCCAGCTGGGCGCCTACCTCGCCGAGGGCGGCCCGGCGCCCTACGTCCGCCAGTTCCTCCACACCCCCGCAGCCAGCCCCGCAGCCAACCAGGCATCCGCGACCACGTCGTGCGGCCCTGACGCCTGCGGCTGACCGAGACGGACCAGCGACGGGGCGGCGGAACTCCTCAGCCGCCCCGAATGGGTGCAACTCCTGATCAGCGAAGCCTCCGACCTGACCGAACCGCAAGCCCGCATCATCACCCAAGCCGTCCAAGCCATCGCCAACGACCCCGCCCGCATCGACCACCTACGCCAAGGCCCCCACCTCAACGACACCCTCATATCCCTAGGCAAGTCGCTTCTTGCGCTGCCACGAAGCCGTCCCGTCCGTAAAACTCCAGCAGAAGCGCCGCACTGAACATGCGGGGGTGACCACCCTCGTGAACGCCCGATCCGGGGGGCATGCCTGTCGAGACAGGCCCGGATTACCCGCCATCCCGGGGATGCCGGGATGCCGGGCCCGATCTCAGTCGGTCGAAGGCGATGGCCAAGAACGGGCGATTACCACACAAGCTGTAACGATGACGGACAAGCCGAGGCCGATCTGGCCCACTGCCGTCAGCAAGGGCAGGCTAGCCGGGATGATGCCGTCACCCCTTGGGGCCAGGCGAGATATGCCGAAGGCGATGTTCATAACGCCGATGATGTTCAAGGCGACACCGGCCAAGTACGGGCCCAGGCGAAACATGGCAAGCCTCCTGTGGCGTGAGGGACATCCACCCGGCACCGGGGCCTTACATGGCCGTAGTCGTCCCCTACTCCGCGTCGGTAGCTTGTCGAGTCAGGATCATGGCCGCAGTATCCGTGGACGGCCCAGGACGGCCTCTGTGAGGGCGGGAAGACAGCGTGCGTAGGCACCGTTGATCTGGAAACACTCCCGACCACCGCGCCAGACGGCGGTGAGAAGGCCGACCTCGGTCAGCGCCGCCAGGTGGGCTGTGGCCGCGTTGCATCCGATGCCGAGCGCGGCGGCGATCTCGTCGACGTTCAGCGGCCCCGCGTCCTGCATGAACAAGGAGATGAGCTGCACGCGGGTCGGATCGGTCAGGGTTGCAAGGCGTCGGGCGTGGTCGGCTGCCGCTTCGCGGTCGAGCGGGAGTCGTGCCCGGTCCGTTCGCCGGTCGGACATGGCCGCTGGTCGCTGGTCGCTCATGGTGCTGGCAAGCTCTCGAGGAGGTCGGTGACAAGGAGATCGATCTCGTCGCGGATCCGGCGTACCTCGTCCAAGGGCAGGCCGACTGGATTGGGGACGGGCCAGTCCAGGTACCGCGTACCCGGATGGATCGCGCAGGCACCGCCGCAGCCGAGCGTGACCACGACGTCGGCGGCGCGCACCAGCTCGTCGGTCAGCGGCTTGGGGAACTCGGCGGTCAGGTCGACACCGATCTCCTCCATCACCGACACGATGCCCAGCTCCAGCGCGGCGGCCGGCCGGCGCCCCGCCGAGCGGGCGTGCAACCGACCCCGGCTGCGGACGACGGCCAGGGCCGCGGCCATCTGGGACCGGCCCGCGTTGCCGTCACACACGAACAACACCTCAACCACCGGCTTGGCCAGATTGCCGTCGGCCTGTGCCAGCGCGGTGAGCCGCTGGGCGGCGAACCGCTCGGTCAGCACCACCAGATGACGCTGCACCCGGGCGGTGGCGGCCAGCAGCTCATAGCTCTCCACTACGTACCGGTACACGATGTCGGCGGAGAAGGTGCCGAAGAAGTGGATGGTGAGCCGGTCGGCGACGCGCTCCAGCATCCGGCGCGCCGACGCGTTCATCCGCGTGTCAGCCCCGGGCCGGAACATGCAACTCCCCCAGCAGCGCGCGGACCCGGCGTTCGATCTCGTCCCGGATCGGCCGGATCTCCTCGATGTCCTTTCCCTGCGGATCGTCGATGTCCCAGTCCAGGTAGCGCTTGCCGGGGAAGATCGGGCAGGCGTCCCCGCAGCCCATCGTGACCACCACGTCCGCCGCCCGGACGACCTCGTCGGTCCATGGCTTGGGGAACTCGGTGGCGATGTTGATGCCGCGCTCGCGCATCGCCGTGATGGCCTGCGGGTTAATCTGGTCGGCGGGCTCGGACCCGCCCGACCAGCCGACCGCCGCCTCCCCGGCCAGATGCGAGAAGAACCCCAGCGCCATCTGGGAGCGGCCCGAGTTGTGCACGCACAGGAACAGCACGATCGGGATGCCGGTCTCACCCTTGCCCTCCACCCGGGCCAGGGCGTACAGCCGCTGCCGGGCGAACCGCTCGGCCAGCAGCGGCAGGTAATGCGGGACGCTCGCGCGGGAGGCGAACTGGTCGTAGCTGGAGTACAGGAACCGCTCGATGGTCGGCGCGCCGAACACGCCAGTGAACTCCTCGGCCAGGTTCCGGGACGCGGTCAGCCACGCATGCTGCTGGTCGACGCTCAACGCGGCGGCTCCGTAGACTTCGACGCCGCTGCCGGGCGCGGTGGGCTGGGCCATGGCTTCTCCCAAGGCAGCGCGGTCAGGAAGGGGGCTGGTCGGTGTTCATCAGTTCGGTGAGCCGGTCCACGCGCGCCTGCAGATCGGCGAAGGCGTCCTCAAAAGCCGCGTCGGTGTCGACCGGAGCCGGATCGGGCACCGACCAGTGCAGTTGCGGAGACGGTCCCGGCGAATAGGCGTCGGGGTGCTCGTAGGCGTTGTCGCAGACCGCCACGACCAAGTCATCCGGACGCGTCACACGGCGCACATGCCGGGCCACGCGCTCGTCCAGCACCAGCCCGTGGCGACGCGCGACCCGCACGGCCCGGCGGTGCGCCCCCGGGCCGGGTTCGGTACCGGCCGAGGTCGCCGGGACCGCGCTGCGCGCCGTCCACAGCGCCGCCGCCATCCGCGACCGCGCCGAGTTCCGGGTACACACGAACACCACCCGCTCCGCCCGCGGCGGCCCGCTGCCGCGCACCGACACCACCGCCATCGCTTCGGGGACCAGTTGCACATACCAGCGGCGCCGATCAGCCTCCGACCGCCTCCGCCGCACCACCCCCGCCTCCGTCAGCACCTTCAAGTGATGCGCCAGCAGGTTCGAGGGCATCTCCAGCAACGCGCTCAGCTCACTCGGCGAGGCATCTCCCAGCAGCAACGCATCCACCACGGCCAGCCGGGCAGGCTCACCCAACGCCGCGTGCACACGCGCCCGCGACTCCAGCGACGACGACACCTCAACGTTCATTGCCTCAATCTATCCTGAGACAATGATCTGGGCAAGACCGTCGCTCGCGAACACCACTTCTCGATCACCCCGTCAGACCAGACCGCTTCCTCCACGAGCCCAACCCCTCCCTGCTGACAACGCCCGGCAAGAAGACCCACCACGTTCACGAGGTGTTCCCGCATGGCGACCCAGCCCGCCCTCGCCCGCCGTCACGCCCCCTTCCAGGCACCGACCAACTCGTAGAAGTGCGTGTTGAGTGCTCCAAGTCGTTGGAGCAGAGGCATGATCCGGGGATCGACCACTAAGGCGCACAGATCGGAGCCCGAGCGGCTGCACCGACGGCTCGGCGTGTTCGACGCCGTGGTGATCAGGCTCGGATCGATGATCGGCGCAGGCATCTTTACCGCAGTAGACCCCGGCGGGGTCCATGCCCGGGATGACGAATGCCCGGTGTGGCGCCCCGGTCGAGATCGCCCACCTGCATGTCGTCCGGATGTCGATTGTATGCCTTCGGTGCGGTCAGCGCCTGGCCGTGGAAGGTCTGCACGCCTGACTCGGCCTTGCGGGGCCGGCGATGGCTAGTTCCAGCCGGTGCGGTGACGCACCCAGCACAACGCGGCGTCGGCGGCGCGCGCCTGGTATCGGCGTAGGTGTGGGACGCCGGGCGGGTCGGGAAGACGGCTCGTGCGGGCCCAGTAGCCCGCGAACGCGACCGCGTAACTGGTGATCGCCTCTTCGGTGCCGCCTGCGGTGTTCAGCGCGTCGGCGACCAGGGTTTGTGCCGCTTGCGGGGTGTGTCCGGCCAGGATGAGGTGGGGGATGAGGTCGGCGATGTCGATCCAGGCGGCTCCGCGCACGGGCTGCGCCCAGTCCACCAAGAGCACTTGTCCCGAGGTGACCAGCATGTTGGAGGGGTTGATATCGCCGTGCAGGAGGGTGTCGCCGCCGGCTGCATCCAGCCACGCTGTCTCAGCCTTGGCTAGGTGATCCAGGTGGCCTCGCGCCCATGGGGCCAGGTCCGCCGGCGGGGTGTGGGCCAGTTCCGCCCAGCCGTGTACCAGGTCGGCTAGCTCGGCCGGTGCGGCAGGAACCGGAACTGGGCACGGCGTGAGGACAGCTTTCAAACCAGCGATCATGTCCACGACCCGGGAGAGGTCTGCAGCGCCTGGAGCTAGATCCGCGTGGCGGCCGCCGGCGTCGGAGAAGACCAGGACCACCCACCCGGCGATCTCCTCCGCCCACCACAACGCGGGCGCCGGTGCTGCGGTGGGCAGCGCGGCGGCCACGTCCGCCTCGGCGCGGTAGCGGCCGGTCAGGACGTGATCGGTGGTGATGCCTTTGACGAAGGCGCGCCGCCCGCCGGTCAGACGTAGCCGCGCGGCCAGACCTGGGGTGAACCCGCCGCCCTGGATCTGGGCGTACTGGATAGGGCCGAGCCGGGTGGCAAGGCCGTCTCGTAGCGGCCCGGGGAGCTGGTCCCAGGACGGCCGCACAGCGGTAGTGGTCATCGCGAAGTGTCCGGTGGAGTCGGTTAGCTGGCGCGGCGGCTGGCGGCGTCATCCCGCAGGGCGTCATGGAGCTCGCGGACCTTGGGTTGGCTGGGCCATCGACTGGTCAGGGTGCGGTCGAGGTCCACTAGCTCGGCGCGGGCCGGGTGGATCCGGCGCGGCGGGTCTCGGTCAGGGAGGCCAGCCCGGCGATGGCGGCGGCGTCGGGGATCTGGTCGGCGGCGTGGGCGGCGCCGAGCCGGGCGAGGTGAACGGCGCGGTCGCGGTGATGGGTGCCGGGCAGCGCGGTGAGGCGGCCTTGCAGGATCGTCACCGCCCGGCCGGGCTTGCACGGCCCGGCGATCCCGGCCCGTTTCCTGGACGCGCTCGCCACCGCCCACGACTGTGACGCCGACGTGGTGGACCTGGCCGCGGCGTTCCTGGAGAACGGCACCCAAACGGCCGCCACCGAGCCGAGCGAGTTGCAGCAGGAACTCGTGCATTTCTTCCGCATCGTCGAGATCGGCAAGTTGGGCCTGGCCGATGGCGCCGCCGAGCACGCGCACGGTCTTGCGGTCCAGGCCCAGCGCCTCGGCGATCGCCGAGATGCCTACCCCTTGTTCACCAGGGCATGGGACCGCGGCGTGCCGTTCACGGCGCTGGACCGCACGCTTGCCCTCCAGCATGAGGGTGTCCGCCGTCAACTCGACTCGGCGAACTCGACCTGTCGGGCGATGCGGAATAGTTCGGCGCAGTTGGTTTGGGCCGGGAAGCGTGCGGTGACCCGGTGATGGACGAATTGGCGGTAGGTGACCTCGGCCAGGCGTTGGAAGAGGTCCATGTCCAGTTGTTGTTGAGAGGCGAAGCACTGGAGTGCTTTCTGTTTGGTGTGGAGGAGTTCGGGGGTGCCCATGAAGACCAGTGTTGGCTCGAAGCCGATGCTGTAGGGCGATCGGAAGTACCGCAGGTTGGCGGTTTCACGCAGCGCGGCCGCTGTTACCTGCGAGGCAGTGGTGGCGTGGTCGAGGTGCTGGTCGTCGGGGTAGTGGGTGTAGACGACGTCGGGTCGGGTGTCGCGAAAGAGGTTGGACAGGGCTGTGTGGATGGCGCCCCGGTGTTCGACAAAGCGGGTGTCGGGGATCGAGGAGAAGGTGTAAGTGTCGATGCCCAGCAGGCTGGCGGCGGCCATGCATTCCTCTTGCCTTATCTGAGTGCCGGAGGGGTCGGGTGTTCCGGTGGTGAGGCAGTGCACGTGGACTCGGGCGCCGTTGCGGGCGTACCAGTGGATGCGCATGCCCATCGCGATCTCGGCGTCGTCGGGGTGGGCCACCACGATGAGTACGGTCGTCACGTCGCTCCTCATAGGGGACTGCGTGCCGTCGGCAAGGCGCTGCACGGTTGGGCGCACGGGGTCGGGCGAGGCGAGGTGTGGCATCGAGTGCAGCCGGAGCAATGGATCTCCTCGAAACGGTGAGGCGCGGGGGCTGCGCCGTTGTGGCTCAGGCGTGGGCACGTACGAGGGCGCCGAGGGCGTTGTGGCCGCGGTCGATGAGCACTTGGTCGTTGGTGGCGAGGCCAGCGGACAGGTAAGAGACGGCCAGGCGGGTTGTGAGGAGGAGCAGTGCCCGCTGCTCGAGGGTGGTCGGCTCACCCCCGTACCCGGTGAGGAAGGAAGCGCGTAGGTCGGGGCGCGTCGGCCACACCGCGCCGAACAGCCAGACCATGTCCTGGACGGCCAGGGCGTGGTCGGCCATCTCGAAGTCGATCAGCCCAAGGGTCTGTGTCTGCGGGTTCCACACCCAGTTCCGCGGGGAGAAATCGCCGTGCAGGTAGACCAGCGGGAGGTCGGCGGCCATCGCGGGCAGGTCCCGGGCCACCTCTCGCACCAGGATCTGTTCGTGTTCGGTCAGATGACCGCCCAGGCTGTCCAGGCAGGCTGTGGCTTCGGCGGCTTGGCCGGCCAGGGCGGCGGTGAGGTTGTCGCGTGCCTGTGGGGGGACGGGTGCCAGGTGATCGTGCCACCGTCGCAGCACCCGTCCGGCGAGCTTGTGCACCTTGGCCTCCGCTTCTGGGGCGAGCGGCAGATCCCGGACGACTTTCCCGGCGAGCGCCGTGGTCAGGATGGCTCGCAGGGCGGGATCGGTGGCGATCAGTTGCGGGGCTCGGTCTGGGTCCAGGGCGGCGGCCGCATGCCGGTAGGCGCTGGTTTCACGGGTGTAGCTCTGCGCGGAGGGGCTGAGCTTGACATATGCCGTGCTGGTGCGGGTTGTTAGGCGCCAGACTCGGGACTGGGTGCGCGGCCAGGACGCGTCGGTGGCCGCCGTGATGTCGGGCAAGTGGTCGGTCAGCCATCGGCGCAGGTCTGCGGGCATGGTTACGGCATCGGACGTCATGATGGGTTCTCCGATATCACGAAGGGCACCGGAAGTCCTGCTGATTGCGCCTGAGCGGTCACTTTGGGGTCAGAAATGTTCTGGTAGCCAGGGCTCGCGGTCGCTGGTGGCGTGGATGAGGTCGGCGATCGCTGCTGGATCGCCGTCGACGCCTGCCAATGCCGCTGCGGTCGTGGTCCGGTAGCCGCCCGCGTACCACACCGCGAACTGGCGGCGGGTCAGCCTGCACCGGCCGGCGGCAGAGGACGGTTCCAGGTCCCCTGCGCCGTTGGTGATCCGGAGCGTGAAGCGGTCGGCTCCGGTGCCGGCCTCGTTCACCACCTCCATCGGGATAGTCGTGTCGAGCACCTCGGGCCAGCCCCGCCGTTGCACCGCCTGGCGCAGGTCCAGGATGCGGAGCATCCAGGGGTGCCAGTGGCGGGCGGTGGCGGAGCCGATGCGGTGCAGTTGCTCTAGTAGTACGGAGGCTGCCGGTAGGCCGGTGCGTTGGAAGGCGACGGTGGAGATCCGGCTGTTGTACCGGCCGAGGAAGGCCAGCATCGCGGCGGCGGGACCGCTGGTCGAGGCCCAAAAATCGTGGACGACGACCTGTCGACCGGCGGCTGGATCGTGGGCGAACGCCATCGAGAGCATTCCTGAGACGTCGTGTCCGGGTTGGTGGAACCGGTAGGTGGTCAACTGCGGGTGCTTGTCGGCCTGCCAGGCCGCCCACCAGGATGGTCGCTGCCACGGCCCGTTCCAGCGCGCGGCCAACTCCTCCTGCAGTCGCTCAGATTGCGGGTCGGCGCCTTGGGCGACGGCGATGTCGTAGCCGGTGCCGTCGAAACTGCGTTTGAGGGCGTCGGTGGGGACCGTCCAGGTGAACACTGGGGTGGGAGCGGCCCACCCCAGCCGGTGCGCATAACCGGTCGAGGTGGTCCATACCGTGGCCAGGACGGCACCTTGTTCTTGAAGGGGGCGGATCCGTGCGGTCAGCATGCGGGTCGTCAGGTGGTTGCCGCGTTCTTCTGGGGCGACACATCCGGCGGCCATGCACGCGCTGGGCACGGGACGTCCGCCGAAGAATTGGGGCACGAGCAGGCCCAGTCCGCCGGCGATGACCCGGTCGCCCCGTAGGGCGACGCGGGCGTCGGCGTGGGGGAACAGGTGGGTCAGATCGGGGATCGGGTGGCCGTAGCTGCGGGTGGCCAGTGCGCAGTACTGGTCCCACTGGGCTTCGTCGGCGGCGCTGACCCGCAGAGGTTGGTCTTCGGACATGCGCCGGGCCTCCTTCGCCTGGTGCGCGGGTCGTCCATATGACTGGTGCCGGGTGGGCGGTGCCTTCTAATAGCCGGTGGCGTCGCGGACCTGGATGGCGTCGGCGGGGACCAGGAAGACGCGGGTGAAGGTGATGACCCGCTGGTCGCGCTGGTTGTAACCGTTGATACGGCACGTCACCACCCCGTGCTCGGGGCGGTTGCGTGAGCGCCGTGCGGTGAGGATCTCGGTCTCGGCGCGGAGCGTGTCTCCGACGTGGACCGGGTTCTCCAGGCGCAGACCGTCCAGGGCGAGGTTCGCGGTGGTCAGGCCGCTGGTGCTGCGGACGGTGGCGCCCAACACGATGCCGAGGGTGACCATCCCGCACACCAGCGGGCGGTCACGGCCCGTCTGCTCGCAGAACCGGATGTCGCTGTGCACCGGGGCGGGGTTGGCGGTCAGCGCCAGAGTGAGCAGGTGGTCGGTTTCGGTCACGGTACGGGCGGGGCGGTGCTCGATGATCTGGCCGACGACGAATTCCTCTAGGCCGCGGCCGACCACCTCGCGCAGGCGGCGGTCCCCGATGGCCCGGTAGCCGGGCGGGACGGCTGCGTTCACCTCATGCCTCCTGATGTGTGCGGCGGTGCCGTTGATGCCGGGTGAAGAGCGCCATCGGCCTGATCAATCAGGGCGCGGGCCGCGTCGAGGAGTGGCGGGCCGACCATGCTGCCGTCGGCGAGGGTGATCGGGTGCGCGGCGTCGGCGGTGTCGGCGGCGTGGACCACGGCGCGGGCGTGGTCCAGTTCCTGAGGTGAGGGCTGGAACGCCGCCCGGATGATGGCAAGCTGCCGGGGGTGGACGGCGCCCTTGGCGGTGAAGCCGAGATCGTAGGCTTCCTCGGCTTCTCGCCGCAGGCCATCGGGATCGTCGAGGTCGAAGTGGGGAGAGTCGACAGCTGGTAACCCGGCTGCGGCCGCTCCCGCTGCCAGAGCCGCCCTGGGGTAGCGCAGGGCGCTGGCTGTTCGGCGGCACCCGGCCGCGGCGGCGTAGTCGGCGGCACCGAACACCACTCCGGCCAGGGATCGCGAGGTGAGGATCTCCTGGAGCCGGTGGATGGCCAGCGGGGTCTCGATCAGCGCCCACATGCCGGTTGAGGGTCCGGTCCGGCCTGCGTGCGTGTCCCCGTCTACGCTCAGGACTTCGGCGACGAGGTCGATGTCGCGTGGTGATTCAACTTTCGGGATCAAGAGCACCGCTGGATGCACGCCGGATTCGGCGACAGCGACCAGGTCCCGCAGGCTGGCCAGGGTTCCCGGGCCGTTCAGCCGCATGCCCACTGCGGTCCTGCCGTCACCGGTGGCCGCTTTGGTTCCGGCTTCGACCTCTGCCAGGAATGTGAGGGCTGCGGTACGTGCCTGGTCTTTGCGGTGGTGGGGGACGGAGTCTTCCAGGTCCAGCAGCACGACGTCGGCGCCGCAGCCCAGGGCCGAGGAGAACCGGTCTGGTGTGGCCGCCGGGGTGATCAGCCAGGTGGCGCCGCGCTGCACGGCCGAGGTGACCATGGCCATCACCGGCCGGACAGGCGGTCGGCGACCATGCGGTCGAGTGCGTCCAGGGTCGCGGCGGCCGCCAGCTCGTCCTCGCCGATCCCCACGTTCTGCTCGCTGAGCAGCACGCTCATCTCCGCGAGCGCCAGCGAGTCCAGACCGGCCTCTTCCAACTGCGCCTCGGGACGCAGACCCTGCGGATCGACCTCCAGCTTGACCAGCAATTCCTTCAGATCCGGGCTCACCTTTCATGCCTCCTTGTGCTGTGACGGGTTCAGAGCGGGCCAGACGGCCGTGGCGGCGCCCCAGGTCAGACCGGCTCCGAAGGCGGTCATCAGCACCCGGTGGCCGGGCTGTAGACGGCCGTCCGCCGACGCTTGCGCGAGGGTGAGGGGAATGGAGGCCGCGCTGGTGTTGCCCACCTGCTCGATGAACTGCAGGGCCTGGGACTGTTTCAGGTCCAGCCGGCGGGCGACGGCCGTGGTGATCCGGGCGTTGGCCTGGTGCGGTACGAAGCAGTCGATGTCGGCCAGCCGCCATCCGGCGGCGTCGGCCGCCTTGCGTGATACCTCGGACATGCGGGTGACGGCGTGCTGAAAGGTCTCCGGGCCGCGCATGGTGAGAAATCCGTCGTGCGGTGCCTGGATGGCGGAGGCGTCGCGGCCGTCGGCGGCCAGCAGGATCGGCCCCAGCGCTCCGGGTTCTGCGCGCTCGCCTGCCCGCACCACCAGCGCCGCTGCCGCTTCCCCGAACAACGGCGCGGTCGTGCGGTCGGCGGGGTCGACGAGCGAAGGGATCCGGTCGGCGGCGATGACCAGGACCCGCCGGGCTGTGGCCGCCGCGATGAACCCTGCCGCCACCTGTAGCGCATACAGCAATCCGGTGCACGCCGCCGCAAGGTCGAAGGCCGGGACACCGGGCAGGGCGAGCCGCGCCGCCACGCTGGGCGCCGTGGCTGGACAGCGATGATCGGGCGTGATGGTCGCCAGGACCAGGGCGTCCACGCCGCCGCCACCGGACGATTGCAGGGCGCGGTCACCCGCCTGGACGGCAAGATCGGCGGTCGACACACCATGACCGGCGCGTGCCCTGGAGGCGATCCCGGTCCGCGACCGGATCCAATCTGCGCTGACGCCCAGGCCGCCGCAGATCTGCTCGTTGGCCACCCGCCTGTCCGGTACCGCTGCGCCCAGGCCACAGATCACCGCCGCCGCACCACTATCGCCTGGACGCCTCACCGGGACGCCTCCTTCAGCTCCCGTGCTGCGACCAGCTCCCGTACTGCGACGGCGATCAGGTCTTCCTGGCCCGCCACGGCTTGGCGTCGCCCCAACTCGGCGAAGATGTCCAACGGGTCGAGGCCCGAGCGCTGGGCCGCGGCCAGAACCGGCAGCTTGAATCCCGAGAACACGCCCGTCAGACCCGAGATGAGGGAGACCGAGTCGATCACCGGTGGCCGGTCCATCAGATGCTCGTGCGCGAGGTCGGCTGCGGTCAGCAACGCTCGCAGATCGACGCCGGTCCGATGACCCATGCGGTCCAGGACGGCGACCAGCACCTCGAGCTGAGTGTTTCCCGCGCCCGCACCGAAGCCGCGAGCGCACGCGTCGATGATCGTGGCTCCGGCCTCGACCGCCGCGACCGAGTTTGCCACCGCGTACGACAGGTTGTTGTGCCCGTGGAAGATCACCGGCACGTTCACCGCCGCGGCGATCGCGCTGATCCGTTCGGTGACGTCGGCGGGCAGAAAGTGCCCGGCGGAGTCCATGATCCCGACAGCTTGCGCACCGAAGCCGACCATGCGCGTGCACTGCTCGGCCAGGCGTCCCGGGTCGGTCATGTGACTCATCAGCAGCACGGCCTGCGCTTCGGCGCCCAGGTCGAGGGCCAGGCCCAGATGGCGTTCGGTGACGGCGGCCTCGGTGCAGTGGGCGGCGATCCGGACGACGTCGGCGCCATGGCCGACCGCATTGCGCAGGTCCGTGCCGGTGCCCCAGCCCGGAGCCATGAACACCCCCATCCGGGAGTTGTTCAGCGCTTCACGGATGGTGGCGAGCATGACGTCGTCGGCCAGCCGCGCCCGGCCGATCTGCAGCGAGGATGCGCCCAGCCCGTTGCCGTGACCGACCTCGACCACTTCGATGCCCGCCCGGTCGGCGGCCTGGGCGTAGGCGCGCATCTGCTCGGCGCCGAGCTGATGGCCGACGGCATGCTGGCCGTCCCTGAGCGTCGGGTCGTGGATCACCACCCGCGCGCCCGGTGATGCCCCGATGGCCGGCGTGCCGGTCCGCGTGCCGGTCCGCGTGCGGGTCCGCGTGCGGGTCTGCATGGCGCTCACGTCCTCCTCGCGATGGCGTGGCGTTCGGCCAGCAGCACCGCGGCTGCATTGATGATCTCCACGTTCCCAGCGAAGGCGGGCAGCCGCCGTCCGCTCTTGGCGGTGACGCGCACGGACACCTTGATCAGATCGCCGTCCACACAACAGGACACGACTTGGTATCCCGTAGCGAAGGTCCGGACGGCGACGGCCGCCGCCTCCAGGTCCGCCCGCAGCGCATCCGCGTCGGCTCCGGACGCGACGACCGCGACTTCGGCGCGGAACACCGGCGCGGGCAGAGCCGGGCTGAGATTCGCCAGGACCTTGACGTCATTGCCTCGGGCGAGGCTGTCGTGGGTCAGTTCCTGCACCGCGTACTGGGTGGTGGCGATGTACTCGTCCAAGTTGAGCCGGGAAGCACGCCCGACGCTCGCTGAGGCCGCGGTCGTGACGACCTCGACGTACTCCAGCGTCCGCGGACCGCAGTGGCGGGCCAACACCTCCAGCACTGGCAGCACGGCCTGGCCTCCGCAACTGATCAAACTGAGATGACGGCTCGACTCGGCCAGGTGTCCGTTCACCGTCGGGACGACCATGGCCCCGCCGCTGCTGGGCGTCAGGTCCACCAACAGGACACCGGTGGAGGCCAGGTCGGCCCGGTGTGACGGGTGCGCTGCGGCGTTCGAGGCGTCGAAGACCACGTCGACGTCGGCGGCGCTCACCGCGTCCATGCCCGAGGTGGAGGTGGCACAGCCCATCTCGGCCGCCAGCCGCAGGCCCGTGCCGCTGTTGCTGCCTCCCACCACCAGCGCGCACGACAGCCACCTGGAGGCGCAGATGCGGTGCACCAAGTCGATCCCGAGCATCCCAGCGCCGATCACCGCGGCCTTCAGCCCGGCAGGACGCTCATCCACCTGCGAGCCGATAATGCTGACCGTTTCACGCGACATGCAGCACCACCGATCCCAGACCTGCAGAAGAAGCTGAAACGCTGTGTCCCCCCGGCAAGGGGATGCTGGCGTGCACCGCTCCGGCGAGCACGATGTCCCCCGCCCTCAACCCGGACCCCAAGCCCGCCAGACGCCGCGCCAGCCAGAGCACCGACCGGATCGGATCCCCGAGAACTTCCCCGCCGTACCCGGAAGCGACCGGGCGCCCGGCCACGCAGACCCTCACCTCCTCACCCCGAAGATCCAGCCCATCGACGGCCATGACCTCACCGAGCACGAACCGCCCACACCCAGCGTTGTCGGCAACGCTGTCGGCCAGCGTGATCCCCTCAAGATCGAACCGGCTGTCGATCACCTCCAGCGCAACGCACACCCCGCACACCGCCGCTCTGGCGTCGGCCTCGGATGTGCCCGCCCCGCACAGATCGTCGCCAAGCAGGAACGCGATCTCCGCCTCCACGCGCGGCGCCCGCAGCTCCCGTGCCAGGACCGTCCCGCCGTTGGCCACGGCCATGGTGTCCAGCAGAAACCCCGAGTCCGGCTCAGCGATCCCCACCTGCCGCTGCATCGCCTCAGAGGTCAATCCCACCTTGTGGCCGAGGACACGGGCGCCGCGATCCATGCGCAGTGCCACTCCACACCACTGCACCTGATAAGCCTCCGCCAACGTCAGGCTCGGCCGACGCTCACTCAGCAAGCGCTCTTTGCGTCCCTCGTGCTCGGCCACCAACAGACGTTGAGCCTCCTCCTGTTGCCAGGACCCGGGCTGTTGCCAGGATCCGGGGTCAAGCCCAGCCAGGAGTTGCACCGATCCGCGCAGATCACCGGATTTGGTTCCCTCGCCACTCTTCACATCGCCCTCCGAGACGAAACCCGACACCAGGAGGCGCGCACTCGAACCGGCAAGCCTCCCCACCCAGGAACCTCGCTAGTGAGGTACCGGGCGTGTCTCGCACGGTAAACCTCTTCGGAGGCGAGGTCAACAACCTCACTAGTGAGGTCTAGGATGAGTGGGATGATCGATCCGACGGACCCACGATCGCCCTCGCGGCAAATCGCCGATGAGCTGCGCAAAGCCATCAGAGGCGGCGACCTGCTGCCGGGGGCCAAATTGCCCTCTGAACGCGAACTCGTTGAGCGATACGGCACCTCACCCCAGACCGCCCGCCAGGCGGTGCGCCAGCTGAAGGCCGAAGGTCTGGTCGTCGGCGCCCCGGGACGTGGAGTGTTCGTCCGTGAGCGCCCTCCCGTGTTGCGGGTCGGGACTGACCGCTACGCGCGCTGGCGCCGGGATCAGGGCAAGGCCCCCTTGCAGGCCGAAGTTGAAGAGCTTGGCCTGCAGTGGCGTCAGGAGGTCCTCGAACTGGCCGAGGTGTCCGCACCCGACTGGGTGGCCACCTGGTACGACATCAGCCCAGGCGCTCCGGTGTTCGTGCGGCGACGACGCTTTTGGATCGATGGGCACCCGTCCCAACTGGCCGACAGCTACTACCTGCCGGAGATGGTGGCGGGCACCCGGATCCTGCAGGAAAACACCGGCCCCGGAGGCGGGTACAAGGTCCTTGAAGAGAAGGGCTTTCCGCTCACCAGGGTCCGTGAGGAAATCGCGCTCAGAATGCCCACCCCGGACGAGGTGCGGGCACTGAGGCTGGAGCCCGGCACACCGGTCGCCGAACTCCACCGGATCTCCTTCTCCAACGACCAGCCGATCGAAGCTCTCCAGGGCATCCTTGCCGGTGACAGGTACGTATTCTGCTACGACTTGCCGGTTGACGGGTGAGGTTCCAAACCGTGTTCATAACTAGTCATCGCACCTGCTCAGCGGCTGGGGCGTGACAGCGCCGGTGCTGGTTCAAACTGCGGAACGCGCCGGCGAGGACGGCTGCTCTGAAGACCGCGTGTTCGTCGGCCGTAACTCGGTCGTTGTTCTGGACGGAGTCAGCCCACTGCACCCGGCTGCCGCTCGGAACGGCTGGTATCCCGACGCCCTGGGCAACCGCATCCTCGAACTCCTCGACGCCACCCCCGACGCCGACCTCCCCGATGTGCTCGCCACCGCCATCGACCACGTGGCCGCCAAACACTCACTCATCCCGGGACAGTCACCGGCAAGCACCGTTTCCGTTGTCCGCTGGACCGCCGAGCATCTGCAGGCCCTGGTCCTGGGTGACAGCCCGGTCGTTGTCTTCGGGCAGGACGGAGGCGTTGACGTTCTGCGCGACGGCCGCCATGACGCCGTCGTCGCTGAGCTCCGCCACGATGCCATCCGGCGCGGCGGCCACACCGCCGACATGAACGACCTCATCAGGGCGACCCGGCCGGCCAAACTCGCCCGGATGAACCGCGAAGGCGGCTACTGGATCGCCGAGGCCACCCCCCGAGCGGGCCACCACGCCATCGGCCGCACCTGGCCCATCGCCGACGTCCACGCCATCCTGGCCGTGACCGACGGCGTCAGCTGCGGCGTCGACGACTACGACGTTCCTCCCTCGTGGTCAGCGGCGTTGACACTCGCTCTCGACGCTGGACCGCAGGCACTCCTGGACGAGGTCCATGGCGCGGAGGCATCCGACCCACAGCGCCACCGGTGGCCTCGCCCGAAAACCCACGACGACAAGGCGGCGGCGTTCGTACTGTTCACCAAGGCCAGCGCGGGCGGAAGGGACGCGAGGTGAGCGACCTTCCGAGGCATTCGGTTGCCGTCGCAGGAATCATCATCGATACGCAACGAAGGGCGCTTCTGCTCCGCAGGCCCGAGAACGGCCGCTGGGAACCACCGGGCGGCGTCCTCGAACTACACGAATCCATCACCGACGGCCTGCGCCGCGAGGTACGGGAAGAAACCGGGCTGTCCGTGGAGCCCGAGGCCCTGACCGGGGTCTACAAGAACATGACCCGGGGCATCGTGGCATTGACCTTCCGCTGCCGCCATCTCGAAGGAGAACTCACCCTCAATTCCGAAGCGGACGCCTTCCGCTGGGTTCGCCCTGAAGAGGTCACCACGATGACCAACGAGGTCTTCGCCTATCGGGTCCTGGACGCCTACCGTGACGACCCCGCGCCCGTCTTGCGCGTCCATGATGGCGTCAACCTGATCCGCCCATAGCCTCCTGGACACCAGGCTGCGCATCTCACGTCGACTTGGCGAAGTGCTCGTTCACCGTCTCCAGGACCAAGGGCGACGGGAATGTGAAGGCCGCTGGGTTCGGTGAAGTCCACCGAACCCAGCGGCCTTCATTCCGCGACTGACCCGAGCCCTCCCCGACACCTCACCACTGGACGACCTCGAACTGAATGTATCGATCATCGAGAACGGCGACGCCGGTTATGTTCGGCGATGTTTTCTCGTCGGAGATCTACCGCTGGCTGCGGACCTGCCGGGCGCAGCTGCTCGACCGCGGCCCATTCCGGCGCTCCTGGCGAGCGCCGGGTGCGGTCATGATGCCCTTCCGGTGTCGGTGCGGCCGTCGGGGCCGGTGTCCGCGGCGGCGTCGGAGCCGCTGTGCGGGCCGGGGTCCGGGCCGCTGGGGATGTTGGCGGCGGTGGGCAGTTCGGTCACGGTGGCGCGCCATGGTTGGCGCCGGTGGGGCTTGTCGGCGTCCAGGATGACAGCGGCGGCGTCCTCGGCCGATTGGCGGGCCAGGTCCGGCAGCAGGCTGGTGTAGGTGTCCCCGGCGATGGTGATCGAGGACAGCCGCAGCGTCTCCTGCACGACCTTCATGTCATACCCGGCGGCCAGCAGGATGGAGGCGGCGCCGTGTCGCAGGTCGTGCAGCCGGATCGGCGGCAGCCCGGCCTCCATGCACAGCTGCTCGAACTGCTCGGTCACATAGGCCGGGTGCAGCGGCTGGCCGGTTTCGGTGGTGAACACGAAACCCGAGTCGACCCAATCATCGCCGGCGGCGAGCCGTTCGGTGTTCTGCCGGACCTTGTGGGCGCGCAGCACCTTGATGGTGGCGGTGTCGAGGGCGACGTGGCCCTCACCAGCGTCGGATTTGGGTTTGCCCTGGTCGGTGGCGGAGCCGAGCTGGATGATCTGCCACCGCACCGCCGCGACCCCGCTTGCCAGGTCCAGGTCGGGCCAGCGCAGCCCGCAGCCCTCACCGCGGCGCAGCCCGCGGAAGGTGATCAGGTAGTACAACGCGTACAGGCGGTGGTGGCGGGCGCGGCGCAGGAACGCGCGGGTGGTCTGCGGGGTCCACACCATGACCGGGGAGGGGCGGGGCGCACCGATGTAGGCGTCCAGCCGGGACAGGCGGGTGCCGTGCCGCTTGTGCGGCTCGGCCGCCGCCAGCCGCTTCTTGCGCGCCTCCATCTCCTGCAGGTAGGCGGTGTAGGAGCGGCGCCACTCGACGATGCGTTCCTGGGTCCACACCAGCGCCTTGGGTGGCTTGCCGGAGGGCAACTCGACCAGGGCGGCGACGTTGACGGCGGTCCGGCCCTCCTTGACCGCCTTGGACAGCGCCGAACGCAACGTGGCGCGGATCCGCTGCTTGGTGGCCGGGCCGATCAGGCGGCGCCCCTTGACCAGGGCGCGCAGCTTGGGGTCGGCGGACCTTCGGGCCTCGGTGATGGTTTCGTTGAGCTCGTCGATGGCCTCGAACATCGAGTCCACGTCGGCCACCCGCAGCCGGTCCAGCCGGATGGACCCCAAGTGCGGGACCAGATACAAGCGGATGTGGCTTTGGTAGCTGCGCAGCGTGCCGTTGCGCAGGTTCTTGCGACCCGCCAGCCAGGACTCCAGATACTGGCCGACGGTGATGCTGCCATCCAGGTCCTGCCGGGTCCGGACCCGCCGCCGCACCTCCTCGGGCGCGGGCAGCTTCTTGGTCTTTTTGACCGTGGCCACCAGCAGGTCGCCGATCTGCCCCTTCACCACCGCATCGTCACCGGCGATGGCCAGCAGCTCATTGGCGGTGTCGATCTCGGCTTCGGCGGCGTCCTGGGTGTCGAACCCGCCGCGCCGCAGCGGGCTGCGCCTTGTCCCGTCGAGGGCCGGAGGGAGTTCGAGCTGGTAGTACCAGCTGCCGTGGCCCTTGTTCCACCGCCCGTCTGACCGGCGCAGTTTCGGGCACTTCTTGCGCAGCAGCTTGCCGGTCTCGGTGTCGCGGCAGCCACACGCCTTGTAGGTCGTTCCAGTTGGCATCGGTTCCTCACCTGTCTTGTGACTCGTCGCCGGGCCCGTCGTTGGACCCGTCGTTGGGCCCGGTGTGGGGCCTGTCGTGGGGTTGGGGTCGTGCCGCCGGGTCGAGGCCGAGCAGGGCGAGCAGCTCGGCGGTGGGCACCAGGTAGGATTTGCCGACCCGGATGATCCGGCAGGGGAACTCCCCCGCGCGGGCCAACTGGTAGGTCTTGGTGCGGCCCAGCCCGAGCACCCGTCCTGCAGTGACCAGATCGACCACAGCGGGCAATTGGCTGACCTCCGCCAACGTCAGGCCCGGCCGCACCGCATCCTCCTTCCACGACGCAGCCTCGACTGCCGACCCACCGGTCGGCATGGTGGTCGACATGGCTCGGCCCGGCCCGACATGGGCAGCGGTCTGAGCCCCGGGGCGATCTGAAGACCGGCGCGGTTTCTGACTGGGTGCCAGACGCCGCCGACGCGGGGATCGGCCCCGGGGCGCAGGAATCGACGCTCGCCTGTGCCCACGTCGTCAAGCGCAATCCGCTGGGGTGCCTGCGCAGCTTGGCCCGGCTCCACCCGACCCGATGTCCGCACACCCCACGACGGGGCGGCCAGCCCTGGGCGACGGCGACCAGTCCCACTTTGAGGACGGCTGTGACGAGCGCAGCCGTCTCCACCGCCGGTTGGATCAGCCGCGTCCTGGTCGGCACGGCGTGCGTGCACACGCGGTGGGCGGTGCCGTACGGGTACGAGGTCGGCAAGAGCACCGACAGGAAGGGCCCCGACGACCGGCGGCGATGCCCACCGGTCGGTCACAGCACGGGGCGCGGCCCGCAGGCGCGTGCTGTCCACCCATGACGGCTTCAGCCCGGCCACCAGGGCCGAATCTCCTCTGCCGTCACACCCACGAGAGGGACGGTGAATAAGGGCACACGGCCACCACCCGGGCCAGCCTGGACCGGGCGGACCGGGCGGACCGGGCGGACCGGATGGGCTGGGCGTGGCTGGCTTGCGGGGGCAGGCGAAGGAAGGAAAGTTCGTCTGTTGGTGTGCCCCGTGCTGGGCCGCCGTGGTCGCTGTGGCCTGCCGACGCCGCAGCGCGTAGACCTGCACCCGGCCGGTCCTGATGATGTCGGTTCCCACCGGTGGTGGGCAGGCCCGGCCACTGGGATGGTGGCTGGGGAGGTGGTGCCCGCGGGGCGGGACCGGGCGGATACCCCCCTCGCGCCTCCGCGCCAAGGGTCGCCGCCCCGGGGCTGGTCGATGCAGGCTCGACTGCGCGGTGGGCGTCAAGCCGACACCGATGGGACCCGGTTGCGGCGCCGTGCCTGCCGTGAACACCGCCACCGCCTCCCGCAACGGGTCCCCGGTGAAGGCCTGAGGAGAACGGCGCCGCGACAGCCGCCGCGGTTGGCGAAGCCAACCGGGACTGCGGGCGGGGCCCGGGACCGTTCGGCCCGATGCGCCATCGGCGGGGTGTCCGCCCGTTTTCCAGACGCCCGCCCGCAGCCAGCCGTATCCACGCTCCACTGAGCCCCGCTCGTCAAGTCGACGCCCTCGACCCGACACGGCCGCTGGCCGCAATCTCACATCGGCGCCCGGGCAGTCGCCCGTGATCAGCCACCAGGCGCCGCCGATATCGGCCATGAGGTTGCGCGGCGCGTTCACCGGGCGGTGCTTCGCACCTGACCGCCGGCTGGGCCGTCGCTGCGACCCTCGGTGCCGCGGGGTCGTGGCCCCCGGCATCGAGGGCCACGACGGGCAGGCTGCGTCGGTTCCCGCTTCACTGTGAGGCCGACGTTCTGCCCGCTCGGGGGGAACGTTCTGGGCCCAGCCACTGATCGAGCCGGAGAGCAGCACCACCTGCCGCATCACCGGCCATCCCCATCCCCGCCGTTGCGACCTGCCGGACCGGTGGTGTCCCGCGGTTTTGGCGGTTTGCGGAGAATGAGGACGTCTTCGTGGGCGGTGACGTGCAGCGGGAGGCCGGCGGCGCGGGCCTTGCGGGTCTCGTGGGCGGCGAAGAACGAGGCCCGGGTCACCAGGTGATCGTCCTTGATGCCGCACAGCAGCGCGACCAGCCGCTGCACCGGTTCCAGCCCGGCGTCCTGGGCGGCGGCCCAGACTTGGCCGGGGAAGTCGACCAGGTGGCCGTGACGGCGGAACGGTCGGGTGGTGATGGCCACGATGCCGCCCGGTCGCAGCAAAGGCAGGCAGCTGGCCAGGATGTCGGTGAACCCGGTCAGCAGCCGTTGATGGCCGCCGCGGACCAGGTTGCCGGGGCTGTTGCCGTAGGAGAAGTCGGATTTCTGCACCCCGGGCTGGCCGGAGTCGCGGCTGGAGCGCACTTGCCCGTGGGTGCTGTCGCCGTAGGGGGGTGAGGTGAGCAGCAACGCCACCTGCCCGGCCAGGTGCGGGTCGGTGACCAGGGTGTCGGCGTAGCGGGCGTCGCCGGTGATGACAGCGCCGCTGCCCGGGGCGTCGTGCTCGGCCGCGTGGTCGAGGTTGGCGCGGGCCAGGGTGGCCCAGCGGGACTCCAGCTCGATCCCGACCGCGGTGCGGCCCAGATGGGCGGCCTCCACCAGGGTGGTGCCGATCCCGCACATCGGATCCAGCACGAGCTCGCCGGGCTGGGTGTAGGCGGTGATGCCGGTGGCGGCGACCTGCGGCAGCATCTTGGCCGGATGCGCCGTGGTGCCCGGCAGATACCGGCCCCGGCGCTGCGAAGCACCCGGGCGCTGCGCACACGCCCACACCGACAACGGGACCGGCTCACCCGCAGCCGAGCGCGCAGGCCCACGCCCCTGGGCACGGCGGGAATGGTCGGGGTGCTGGGGGTGGTGAGGATTGTGGGGCATGACGAGTGTTTCTGCGTGGTCCACTCGTCTCGGACGGCACACCAACCAGGCAACCGATCCACTTGGACACTTCTTAGACACGTCCCTGGACACTCGATCGGCACCCCTGCCAGGCCGCCATCAGGATCGGTGCCCACAGATGTACTGATTCCCTCGGGCCATCAAGCGCTGTGACGCTCGCACGCCCCTTTCCTCAGCCGCCGGCAGAAGTTGGGTACGGACAGATAAAGCGCCGGGGGCGGGCTGTTCTACGCAGGTGAGCGGCATTTTAGGCGCGCCCATGAGCACGCGATCCCCGAACGGGCGATCGCTGCCGGTCACGCCGGCTGTGATCACGTGTCAACGGACAATCACGGCGTGGAGTTGTCGGGGATGACGACTGCCTTCGCCGCATTGGCATCTTTGGAAGCAAGCCACGCTCCGACGACGGGCCGCGGCGTTCGGATACGGGCGCGGACGGCGACCGCTGTGGAACCAGCGGGACCGCGACGCCCGAACAGATCCGCCTGCGCTCGGCGACAGAGACCTCGCCGAACACATCGGTCACCGAAGCCGGCACCGTCGCGGCGGATCCGGTTGGCGGTGCGGGAGGGTGCGGCGGAGGTGTTCATGGCCTCGTCCATGAGGTTCGCGCTCGCCGACGAGATCGCCGTCGATGCGCCACGATGGTCGGCGTGGTAACCGGCTGCTGCGGATCGGTGCTCGGACAGGCCGCGTGGGCATGTCTTCGACACCCCGTAGGCACGCCATCGGCACCCGCCCTGCGGCGCTCTGACAAGGAGCCGGTGCCCGTAGACATGTCGGCTTGCGGTCTCCTCGATCACCGGCCCCACAAACCCCTTGCCGTGCCCGGATCCGTGCATTCGGCCCAGGGCTGAGGCGGTGGGCCCGGCTGTTTGTGCTGGTCAGCGCTGATGCGGACATGCCCTTGAGCAGGTGAAGTCATGGGCGTGGCTGTAGGCATTTCTTAGACAGCCGATCGGTAGGCGCCCCACGGGCCGCGGTGTCCATGATGTGTCTAAGCCGCCTGGCTGCATGGGACTCCCTGGACCCGATCCGTGAAGGGAGCCCCAGCGATGGCTGCCACCCCAGACCGCCGTTCCCGAACCCACCGGCAGCGCACCGATCACTCACCCTCCGGCCGGCCGAGTTCGGCACCGGCGCCGCGGCGGACTCCTCAGCGGCGCCCACGGCGGCGCACGGCCACTTCGCTGGACACGGTGGCCTCGGCGTTCCGGCTGCTGACCACCGGGCCCGGGCCGCTGTGTCTGGACGGCACCGAGATCGGGCACGGTCTGCCCCGCCGGTCGATCCCGTTGAACGAGTTGCGGGCGATCTTGCTGCACCCGGCCACCGGCCGCGCGGCCCGCGACGCGGCCTGGCGGCATCTGCTTTCCCGTGCCCGTAGCGGTGAGCCGGCGTGGGTGATCGGCGCGGTCGGGGTGGCGTTGCCCGCGCTGCGCCAGGTGGTCGCCGGGCTGGCCGAGGGGCATCGCGGCCAGCCCGAAGAGGTGCCCGCGGCCGCGTTGGCCGCCTTTGTCGAGGCCGTGCACCGCATCGACGCCGACCGCCCCGGGGTGATCACTCGGCTGCGGTGGGCCGCCTACCGCGCCGCCCTGGCCGCCCGCTACCACCGCGACGGCCTTCCCACCGTGCCGCTGCCGGTGACGGTGTCGGCGGCGCCGCCACCTCCATGGGGGCACCCGGACCTGGTGCTGGCCGATGCAGTCGTCCAGGGTGTGTTGTCGTCGTTGCAGGCCGAGCTGATCGGCCGCAGCCGCCTGGAGGACCTCACGCTCAAGCAGGCCGCCGCCGAGTTGGGCGTGGATTACCAGGCCGCGTGCAAGGCCCGCCAGCGCGGCGAGGCCCGTCTGGTGGCAGCGATCTCTTCGGGAAAAGTCGCCCAGCGGGTGTCCGCTGCGGCCCCCCAATCCGGTCTTTCTCTAGTGCGGGCACCCCATGCCCAGCCCGGATCTCCGCCTGATTCCCGGTCCGGCTCCCGGTCCGGGAATCGGTCTGGCTCTCGGGCGGGCGCCGAGCCGGCTGATGTGCGGGGCCAGTCCACTTCTTCGGGCGGCACACCCGAACCGGACACCAACACCAATGCGAAAGGAGTCTTCTGCGGCCCCGCACACCAGCCCCCCACCCCCTCCCGGGACAGCACCCCCGCCAACTCCGCCGACAGCACGTCGGATAGCACGTCGGGGGGCACCCGGCGCCGATCGGCTCGCCGCAGACGGCGCACGCCCGGCACCCGTGGCCGCTCCGCAACCGTGGACGGAGGGTCCTGATGAACCGCCGTAGGAGCCGTCTGCGCGGCCGTTCACTCCGGGCAGCACGCGAGGTGGTCGTGCTGGCCGGCGCCGTACTCCTCACCGTCGTGACGGCGGTAGCGGCGAGCGCGGACACCCACGCCGAACCGCCGCAGGATCTGAACACGGTGATCAACAACATCACCCGGTGGCTGGTCGGGCTGCTGGTAGCGCTGGCGACCCTGTTCCTCACGGTGGGTGGGATCCGGTATCTGCTGGCCGGTGGTGACCCCGGCGAGGTGGGCAAGGCCAAGGACACCCTGAAGTACGCCGCGATCGGCTACGGCATCGCCGTGATGGCCCCCGTGCTGGTGAACATCCTCAAAGGCTTTGTGGGCGGATGAGCCGGATGCCTACCTTCCTGCACGCCCGGGTCCAAACCTGGGTCAAGATCGTCCTCGTCTGCTGCGCCGCCGGGATGGCCGCGCTCATCGTGACCAGTTCGGCGCCACGAGCACACGCCGAGCAGGCCGCGGTGCCGGCAGCTGCCCAACCGAGTCCGCAACCACCGGCCTCACCCAGCCCCACCCCGGCACCCACCGCACCGACGCCCGCGCCGACCGGTGCACCATCGACCACGCCGACCTCGCCGGCACCCTCATCCACCCCCTCGACCCCGGCCCCCTCGACTCCCGCCCCCTCAAGCCCAGCGCCATCAAGTCCAGCGCCATCGAGTCCGGCACCGTCCACCGGTACCGATTCGGGCGGTTGCGGCCTGTTGGATGTGACGTGCCGGGTCGAGCACGCGGTCAACGGCTGGTTCAAAAGCCTGGTGACCTCGGCGATCAACCCGGTGTTCGACATGCTGGGCACCTCGCTGCTGGCCACACCCCGGCTGGACCAGATGCCGCGGGTCTCCGGCCTGTGGAACGGGTCCCTGGTGATCGCCAACACCGTCTTCGTGCTGTTCGTGCTGGCCGGTGGGCTGATCTTGATGGGGCACCAGAGCGTGCAGACCTCCTACACGGTCAAGGACATCGCGCCCCGGCTGGTGATCGGGGTGGTGCTGGCCAACATCAGCCTGCTGCTGGTCGGCCACGCCATCGAGCTCGCCAACGGCCTATCGGCAGCCCTGCTGGGGCAGGGCGTGAACCCAGACCAGGTCGCCGACCAGTTCAAGAAGATCATCGTGCACGCGATCAACCCGGGCGATGTGGGGATCTTCATCGTGCTGGTGGTGATCTGGGCGGTGCTGCTCGCTGTGATCCTGACCTTCGTCTACGTGATCCGGGTCATGCTCACGATCTTGCTGATCGCCGCGGCGCCGCTGGCACTGATGTGTCACGCGCTGCCGCAGACCGAGCCGCTGGCCAAGCTGTGGTGGCGGGCCTTCGCGGGCGTGCTGGCGATTCAGGTGGCGCAGGCGTTGGTGTTCATCACCGCGATGAAGGTGGTGCTCACCACCGACATGGTCACCTGGTTCGGGGTGCGCACCCCCGGCGACCAGATCGATCTGTGGATCGCGATGTGCCTGCTGTACATCCTGGTGCGCATCCCCTCCTGGATCTCCCGGCAGGTGTGGCAGGGCGGCCTGTCCCGCAGCCCGCTGGTGCGGGCGGGCAAGACGATCGCGATGCTGCTGATCTTCCGCGGCGCGTTCGCCAAACTCAAAGCTGGCCGCAGCGCCGCCGGTGGTACGCGTCCCACACCTCCGGCGCCCGGACCGACCCCCACGCCTCCGCCCCCGCCGCCTCATCCGCCGCCACCTCCACAGCCGGAGCCGCAGCCGCAGCCGCGTTGGGGGCACCCGGACCAGCGGTGGATGCCGCCGGACCCGGCCGGGCATGAGCGGGCGCACCGCGGCCGACCCGATCCCGACAGCACCGGCCAGCAGCAGCGGTGGGGCAACCCGAACACCACCTGGACGCCCCCGCACGCCGGGGACTGGCGCAAGCCCCCACCCTCGCCGCGTCGTCCTGCGCCGGAGCGGCGAGTGTGGCCGCCGCCCGATCCCGGCCAGCCGTGGAAGCCACCCACGTAGCCGCGGAAAGGCCCTCGAACAGCCCGGCCCCGAGCCGATGAGGCCATCCCGAAGCCGCCCCGGATCTCAAGGAGGTCCCTGATGCAGGAGCAGTACACGGTAACCATCCCGACGGGTGCTTCATACTGCTCCCCTTCCGTTTGCTTGTTGGGTTCGTTGCCTGCGGACCAGGCCGGGCGATGCGGCGATCAGCTCGCGGCAGGTCGCTTCGACGGCCTGGTCGAAGGGGATGTGCCAGACGCCCGCCGGGGTCTGGTGACCGGTGAGTTTGTCGGCATAGAGCCAGCCCAGGACCGTTCCTCTGCCGATGTCGAGTTTGGCCATCAGCTGGCGGATGGTCAGCGCGCCCTGGCAGGCGGCTGCGCCGCCGCGGTCGGAGGCCAGGCGAACCGAGGTGGCGATCAGCTCGCGGCAGCGAGCCTCGACCGATTCGTCGAATCCGATGCGCCAGTGTCCGGTCGTGGTGCGGTGCGCGTCCAGCTTGCCGTTGTGGATCCAACCCAGAACCGCGTTGGCGGTGATGCCGAGCCTGATGCTGAGGTCGGCGACGGTGATCTCGCCGTCGTTGCAGAGGCCAGGTTTGGTTCGCTTCACCGCGCCCAGACGCACCGATGTGGCGATCAACTCGCGGCAGCGGGCCTCAACACTGTGGTCCCAGTTGACGTGCCAGCGGCCTGCCTGGGTCTGGTGGGCCTCCAGCTTGCCCGTCTTGACCCAGTCATAGACGGCCGAGCGGGCGATGCCGAGCTTGGCACTCAACTCGGCGATGGTGATCTCCGCGTCACTGCAGGCGCCCGCGCTCCAGGGCGCCAGGATGCCGGCCGCGTTGCGGGCCCGGTGAACGGCCAACTCGTCCCAGGCCCGTCCTCGGCCGGTGGTGAACCCGGCGGCATTGAGCTGGGTGGCCAGCTCGGCGTCGCGCGTGGTGGCCGAACGAGCCCGGATGAACTCCAGCGCCTGCGGCGAGTTCCGGCCGGGACCCGGCCGGTCGATGCTGAGCCGGTCGGTGGCACCGGTCTGCCACCGCACCCCGACCTGCACCACCTCCTCATCGGCGGTCGGGATGATCGTGACGTCGGCGATCAGAGTGCGCAGCAGCCGCTTGCGATCACGGTGGGCGATGTCCGGCGAGTCCCAGAGGGCGGGCACGTCGGTGGCCAGGGCCAGCAGCCTGCCGCGCTCGGGCGGCTCCGGCTTGGCGTCCCGGGCGGTGACCAGCGCCGCCTCGGCCTCACCGAGCGCGGCCAGCTTGGTCTCCCACCGTTTCTCCAACGTGCGAGCGACCAGCCGGTTCTCCGGTTCGACCTGCATGAACGCCCGCTCGGCCCGATCCGCCTCGTACTGGGCGCGCTCCAAGGCCAGCTCAGCCGACCGGTGCGTGCGGGTGTGCCGCCGCGACACCTCATCGGCCGCCTTGAGCGCAAGCTTGATCTGCTTCGGCGCGATCGCCGCCAGCACCAGCTCGCTCACCGCATCGTCCACGACCGCGGTGGCGATCCCTCGGCAGGCCTCGGTCGCCTTGGCCTCGCGGCGGGCCTCCGCGCACTGGTAGGACCCCGACCGCCCGTGCCGGTAGGCCGGCGCCATCCGGATCCCGCACCCGCCGCAGAAGATGATGCCCTGCAGCAGCGCGCCCCCTTCCCGGGCCGGACGCGCGCCCCGGCGGGTGCGGTTGGCCTTCAGCTTGGCCTCATTCGCCAGGAACTGCTGCCAGGAGATGTAGCCCTCGTGGTGATCGTGGATCACCAGCGGCCACTGATCGCGCGGACGATACCGGCGCGCGCTGCGCACACCGCCGTCCGGGGTGACCTTGTACTCCTGAAAGGTGCGACCGTAGACATAGGTGCCCGCGTAACACGGGTTGGCCAGAATGTCGCAGACCCGCGCATGGCTGAGCCGACCCCACCGCACCTGCCCCGCCCACGCACCCCCAAAGGCGCGCAGCGGAAACCTGCGATCGGTGAACTCGCCCACCACCTTGTAGGCCGACCCGGTCTGGGCGAAGCAGCCGAAAATGTCGGCGACCGCGGCCCGTACTTCCTCGTCCGGGTCGATCAGGTACTGGCCGTCCTCGTCGAACAGGTACCCGATCGGCAGCGGGAACCGCAGATCCCCGCGCCCGGCGGCGGCCAGTTTGGCCCCGTGCAGGCGGCCGGCCAGCAGGTGGAGCTCGGCCTCGCTCATCGTGCCTTTGAGACCGAGCAGCATCCGGTCGTTGACATCGGCGATGTCGTAGACCCCGTCGGTGTCGATCAGCAGCGTGCCGGTCAGCTTGGCCAGCTCCAGCAGCCGTGTGAACTCCGCCGACGAGCGGGCCAGCCGCGACACCTCCAACCCGAAGATCGCGCCGACCTCGCCCAGGCACACCCGCGACACCAGATCGGTGAAGCCCTCGCGCACCGCCCCGTACCGGCCCGAGACCCCCAGATCCGCATCCAGCACCACGATCGCCGACTCCGGCCAGCCCAGCCGCTGCGCCTCGGCCGCCAGCCCGTACTGCCGCGCCGTGGACTCGGTGTGACGGCGCAACTGGCCCGCTGTCGATTGCCGCACATACACCAGGGCGTTCCGCGCCCGATGCGACGCGGTGATCTTCCCCGCGCCGTTCATCGCCCCGATCAGCGACCCGCTCATCGGCTCGTTCATCGGCTCGTTCATCGGCTCGTTCATCGCGCTGCGCCCTGCCCCTCAACGCCGACTCGACCATGTTGGCCAGCGCCATCACGACCTCGACCGGGAACACGTCGATCGAGCGCACCTCGGCAGCAGGCGAATCGGTGGCCAGCACGTCCCGTCCCCGGCCACCCCGGGCAGCCATCCAGAAGATCGTCCGAGGTGATCATTCCGCCTCGCCCGCCTGCCCGCACCGCAAACCCACAACATCGATCACGTTCCGCAACGCCGTCAGCGACTCGGCCGACAACCGCTCCGCCAACGGCTCGGCCCCACGATCGGTCCACTCCTGCCGGATCGCCACCCGCCGCGCGTCCTCGATCTCACACATGTACTCCACCCCCTCACCGCACCACCGGCGCCGCGAGAACAGCACCCGCAACCGCCGACCATGCCACGGATGAAAGGGATGAGTGACCACCAATGAGTCCAACAAGAACTCTGTCTGATGAGCAGTTGATCGTGTCGATCCCCGCCGACATTGATCGCGAGGACAAGATCCTGGCCGATCTGTCCCCCCGACAACTGGCTATTCTCATCCCCGCCGGAGCGGTGGTGTGGCTGGCGTATCTGGCCACCGACACCCTGCTGCCGCTGCCGGTTTTCGCCGCCTTCGCCGTTCCCCTCCTGGGGGTGGCGGCGGCCCTGGCCCTGGCCGAACGCGACGGCGTCGGGCTGGACCGGCTGCTGTGGTGCGCGCTGCAGCAGACCCGGCAACCGCGCCGCCTGGTCCTCGCCGGCGATCCGCCGGCCCTGCCGGGATGGGCCGTTGCCCGCGCCCAACCCGCGCCTGAGTCGGTGGCGCCGTTGCGGTTGCCCGCCCAGACGATCCGCTCTGATGGCGTGCTCGATCTGGGGGAGGCGGGCGTCGCGGTGGTGGTGGCCTGTTCGACCGTCAGCTTCGCGCTGCGCACCCAGCACGAGCAGGCCGCGCTGGTGGGCGCCTTCGGAGGGTGGCTGAACTCGCTGTCCGGCCCCACCCAGATCTTGGTGCACGCCGCCCCGATCAATCTGACTCCCACCATCACCACGTTGCGCGAGTGGGCCGGGGGGCTGCCGCACCCGCAGCTGGAGAATGCCGCGCTGGATCACGCCGGGTATCTGGCCGAACTGGCCGCCACCCGCGACCTGCTCGCCCGGCAGGTGTTGGTGGTGCTCCGCGAGGCCCCTGGCGCCACGCCTGGGACCGGCTCGCTGACAGGGCGCCGCCGGGACGTGGACGGGGCGGCGGCGCGCGCGATGCGGCGCGCCGAGGCGGCCACCCGCGCGCTGGCCGCCGCCGGGATCACCGCCACCGTGCTGGACGCCGCCCAGGCCACCGCGGTCCTGACCGCAGCGGCCGACCCGACCGCCCCACCCACCGGCCCAGGCACCAGGGCGACGGCAGGCGAGCCCGTCACCGCCATCACCCCCACCACTGACCGGCCCGTCGCGGGAAATGCGGTGGGAAGGGCGGTGGGACGATGACCGCCCGCAGAACCGCCCGCAGCCTGCTCGGTCTCCTGCGCGCCACCGGTTCCACGGCCACGCCGCCGGCCTCCGACACCGCGATCGGGCTCGGGCCGTCGGCGGTCGAGGTGCAGCCCCGCCGCTTGAGGCTAGGCGAGGGATGGTGTGCCTCGCTGGCCATCACCGGCTACCCCCGCCAGGTCGGGCTCGGCTGGCTGGAACCGTTGCTCACCTACCCGGGCCGCCTGGATGTGGCGCTGCATGTCGAACCGATCCCCCCGCAAGTGGCCGCCACGAGGCTGCGGCGCCGGCTGGCCCGCCTGGAGGCCGGCGCCCAAGCCGACCAAGAGCGAGGGCGGCTGCCCGACTACGCCGGCCAGGCCGCGGCCGAGGACGCCCACGAGCTGGCCGCCCGCCTGGCCCGCGGCGAGGGCCGCCTGTTCCGCCTCGGGCTGTACCTGACGGTGCACGCCCGCACCGAAGCCGAACTCGACGATGAGGTCGCCCGGGTGCGTGCACTGGCGGCAGCCCTGCTGATGGACGCCAAACCGGCCACCTTCCGGTCCCTGCAAGGATGGATCAGCACGCTGCCGCTCGGCATCGACGCTTTGGGGCTGGGCCGCACCTTCGACACCAGCGCGTTGGCCGCGGCGTTCCCCTTCACCTCCCCCGACCAGCACGCCCCCCTCGGCGAACACGCCGTGCTGTACGGAGTCAACTCCGGATCCTCCTCCCTGGTGATGTGGGACCGCTTCACCCAGGACAACCACAACTCGGTGATCCTGGCCCGCTCCGGCGCCGGCAAGTCCTACCTGGCCAAACTGGAAATCCTCCGCTCCCTGTACACCGGGGTCCAGGTCTGCGTCATCGACCCCGAAGACGAATACGCCCGCCTGGCCGACGCCGTCGGCGGCACCCACCTCGCCCTGGGCGCCGAGGGCGTGCGGCTCAACCCTTTCGATCTGCCGACGGGTGCGGCCCGGCAGAGCGATGCCCTGACACGCCGCGCCTTGTTCCTGCACACCCTGACCTCGGTGCTGCTGGAAGAGCCACTGGATCCGGGGACGCGGGCCGCGTTGGACCGGGGCATCGTGGCCGCCTACCACGCCGCCGGGCTGACCATGGACCCGCGCACCTGGAGCCGCCGGCCACCGGTGCTGGCCGACCTCGCCCAAGCGCTTGAGGCCGACGGTGACCCCAAGGCCAGCGAGCTGGCCGCCCGGCTGGCCCCCTTCGTCACCGGGACCTGGCGGGGCCTGTTCGACGGCCCCACCACCACCCACCCCGACGGGCACCTCATCGTCTTCTCACTACGGGACCTGCCCGAGGAGCTCAAGACGGTCGGGACGCTGCTGACCTTGGACGCGATCTGGCGGCGCGTCACCGACCCAGCCGATCGCCGACCGCGACTGGTGGTGGTGGACGAGGGCTGGCTGCTGATGCGCCAACCCGAAGGCGCCCGCTTCCTGTACCGGATGGCCAAATCAGCGCGCAAACACTGGGCCGGGCTGACCGTGATCACCCAGGACGCCGCCGACGTGCTCGGCTCCGACCTCGGCCAGGCCGTGGTCGCCAACGCCGCCACCCAGATCCTGCTCCGCCAAGCCCCCCAAGCCCTCGACCAGATCACCGAAGCCTTCGCCCTCACCGAGGGCGAACGGCACCTGCTGGCCTCAGCCCGCCGCGGCCAAGGACTGCTCGCTGCCGGCGCCGACCGGGTCGCCTTCGACGTGGTCTCCAGCCCCGCCGAGCACGCCCTGGCCACCACCGACCCCGCGTTCCTGGCCGAACTCACCAACCCCGCACCCGGCCCCAAGACCTTCCCCGGCGAGGACGCGGGTGACCCAGACGCAGAGGAGTGGTAATGGACTCGCAGCACCCCGTCCCACTGACGCAGGGCAACCACCGGCAGCCTACGTCCCCCTCCCCGACCCCGACCCCGTCCGCGCCGGGCCCGTCGCAGGATTCGCCGCTCGGCCAGCTGGCCCGCGATCCGCTCGGCACACTCGCGCGCTGGTGGCACGAAGCCACCGATCTGGTGACCACCCACCTGCCCCTGATCGCCCCGACCCTCGTCGTGGCGGTGGTCGTCATCATCGCGCTGCGCCGGAGGCTGGTGTCCTGGCAGCAGCAGCGGCTCACCCAAGGCGCCCGTGTGGTGCGCATCCACCCACCACCGCAAGCCGACCCGGCCGACGCCCTCACCCTGTGGGGGAACCTGATCGGGCTGCTGCGCCCCCGGTGGCGCCGCTGGATCTTCGGACAGCCGCACCTGACGTTCGAGTACGTCTGGGACGGACCCGAGCTGCACATCCAGCTGTGGATCTCCGGGCCCATCCCCGCGAGCCTGATCGCCCGGGCAGTGGAGGCGGCCTGGCCGGCCGCCCGCACCACCCTCACCGACCCCACCCCACCCACCCCCGGCAACGCGGTGACCACGGGCGGGACACTCCGGTTGGCCCGCCCCGACCACCACCCCATCGCCGCCGACCATCCCACCGACCCACTGCGTCCCCTACTCGGCGCCGCCTCCGGCCTACGCCCCGGACAGCACGCGGTGGTGCAGGTGCTGGCCCGCCCGGTCACCGGACGGCGCCTGGCCGCCGCGCACCGAGCCGCCGCCGCGCTGCGCGGTGCCTCCCGGCCAAGCATGATCGGGCAGCTGCTGGACGCCCTCACCCCCGGCCCCACCCCCGGCAGCGCGACAGCGCGGCCCGGCGCCCTGGCCGCCGCGCATCCCGAACGGGCCGCCGAGATCCGAGCCATCTTGGACAAGGCCGCCGCGCCCCGCTTCGAAGCCGTCATCCGGTACGCCGCGGCCACCACCCTGGATGTGGACGCCGAGGCCAGCCGGGCGTGGATGCGGGGCCGGGCGCACGCCCTGGCCTCGGCGTTCGCGGTGTTCGCCGGGCGTAACCACTTCGACCGGCACCGCCTGCGCGACGCCGCCCAGGTGGTCGGGCGGCGCTGGATGCGGCGCGGTGACCTGCTGTCGATCGGCGAGCTGGCCGCCCTGGCGCATCTGCCCTATGACCCGGCCGTGCCCGGCCTGGCCCGCGCCGGCGCCAACGCCGTCCCACCCCCGCCGGCCATCCCCACCGGTGGACCGGGGTGCAAGGTGCTGGGTGAGGCCGATGCCGGGCCCACCCGGCCGGTCGCCCTGCGGGTCTCCGATGCCCGCCACCACCAGCACGTGGTCGGCGCGACCGGGTCGGGCAAGTCCACCCTGATCGCCCAGCTGGTGCTGGCCGACGCTAATGCCGGGCGGGCCGCGGTGGTCATCGACCCCCGCGGTGACCTGATCGGTGATCTCCTGGACCGGCTGCCCGAACAGGTCGCCGAGCGGGTATGGCTGATCGACCCCGACACCGCCCCACCTCCCGCGCTGGGGGTGCTGGCCGGCACCGACCCGCACGTGGTGGGCGACAACCTGGTCGGCATCGTGCACCGCGTCTTCGCCGACTCCTGGGGACCGCGCACCGACGACATCCTGCGCTCGGCCATCCTCACCCTGCAACACACCCCCGCCGCCACCTTCGCCGACGTCCCCCGCCTGCTCACCGACGAGACCTACCGGCTGCGCGCCACCCGCAGCATCCGCGACGAGATCCTGGGCGGATTCTGGGCCTGGTACGCCGCCCTGTCACCGGAGGCGCGGGCCACCGCGATCGGGCCGGTGATGAACAAACTGCGGCACTTCCTGCTGCGGCCCTTCGTCCGCCAGATCGTCGGCACACCCGGCCCCGGCCTGCACCTGCACCACCTCCTCAACCACGGCGGGCTCCTGCTGGTGCGGGTGCCCAAGGGCACCCTGGGCGACGACACCGCCCGGCTGCTGGGCTCGTTCGTGCTGGCCAAGGTCTGGGAGACCGCCACCGCCCGCGCCCACCAGCCCGAACACACCCGCCGCGACGCCGCCCTCTACGTAGACGAGGCGCACGCCTTCCTCAACCTCCCCCACGGCCTGGAAGAGATGCTCGCCGAGGCCCGCGGCTACCGCCTATCCCTCACCCTGGCCCACCAGAACCTGGCCCAATTCCCGCCCGCCATGCGCGACGCGGTCGCCGCCAACGCCCGCAACAAAATCCTGTTCGCCACCTCCCCCCAAGACGCCCGCGACCTCGCCCGCCTCACCACCCCCAACCTCACCGACCACGACCTGGCCCACCTGGGCGCCTACCAAGCCGCCGCCCGCCTACTGGTGCACACCCAGGAAACGCCCGCCTTCACCCTGACCACCCGCCCCCTGCCCGATCCCATCCCCGGCCGCGCCAGCGCCCTCAAAGCCGCCGCCCGCGAGCACGCCGAGGCCACCCGCCGGCGCCCGCCCCTACCCGACCCACGCCGCACCCCCAACCTCGACAGCTCCGACCTCAATGTCCCCGACCTCAATGTCCCCGACCTCAATGTCCCCGACCTCAATGTCCCCGACCTCAATGTCCCCGACCTCAATGTCCCCGACTTCGATGTCTCCGGCCAGGACGGCTGGGACCTGGACGCCCTCGACGGCGGGCCGCCCCCGGCCGGACACCCACCCACCTCATAGCCCGACCCGCCGCAGCCCTCACCACATCAAGCCCCACCCATCACCACGACACGAGGGGAAGGAGTCATGACCACCACCAGCAAACGCAGACGGACCGCCTATGTGGGCGTCGGCAGCACCTCGGCGCCGCCCCGCCGCCAGGTCGACCCGGAACTGCTCGCCGCCCTGGCCGCCCGGCTGACCGGCCGCGATCGGTGGCTGCTGGAACTACTGCACGAACACCGCGTGCTGACCACCGCGCACATCCGCCAACTGGCCTTCGGGCACATCTCCGCGGCCACCCACCGCATGCTCACCCTGTGGCGGCTGCGCGCGGTCGAACGCTTCCGCCCCGCCGTCCCCGCCGGATCCGCACCCTGGCACTACGTCCTGGGCCCGGCCGGCGCCATCATCCTCGCCGAACGCCGCCACCTGACCGCCGCCCAGTTCGGCTACCGCCTCGACCAAGCCCTCGCGGTGGCGCACTCCGACAAACTCCCCCACCTCGTCGGCACCAACGAGCTGTTCACCGCACTGACCGCACACGCCCGCAGCCACCCGGGCGCAGCGCTGGAGGTGTGGTGGTCCGAGCAACGCTGCCACCAGGCATGGGGGAAGATCGTCCGCCCCGACGGCTACGGCCGCTGGCGCGAGGACGACCAGCGGATCGACTTCTTCGTCGAATACGACACCGGCACCGAACCCCTGCACCGACTGCTCGCCAAGATCGCCGACTACCAGGCACTGGCCGAGATGACCGGCCTCACCCACACCCCCGTCCTGTTCGCCCTGCCCAACCCCGCCCGCGAACAACACCTACACACCCGCACCACACCCACCACCCCCGGCGGCCCCAGCGGCCCGGGCGGCCCGGGCGGCGCGGTGGTCGCCACGACCACCCCGCAAGCGCTCCGGACCGCAGGCAGCCCCGCCGGACCCGCCTGGCACCCCCTCCCCACCACCCCTCCCACCACCGGCCACCCCCACCAGGACCGGCGGCGGCTGATCAACCTGACCACCCCCGAAGGCACCACCGGAGGCACCGGATGAACCGCAAGATGCTGGTGTTCACCGCGCTCATCGCGGTGGCACTGCTGGCGGTCGCGCTGACCTGGCCGGACCGCGACCACACCGACCACGCAAGGCCGCGCACTGTCGGGTCCCCACAGGCGGCCTCGCCCGGCCTCGCCTCGCCTCCGGCGACAGCCACGGCGAACGAGGTGGATCGGCTGCTGCCCTTCCCCCACACGCAGATCACCCAGGCTGCCCGGCTGACCGAGCAGTTCACCGCCGCTTACACCAGCCACCGCGCGGGCGAAACCCCCAGCCGCTACGCCCAGCGCCTGGCGGCGATGACCACCCCCACCCTGCTTTCCCTCCTCCAGCAGGCCGCCGAGGACCCGGCCGCTCCCGCTCGCGCCCGCCAGCAGGAGACGGTGGGGCACGCTCGGGTGGAGGCGATCCGCACCCTGGGCCCGACCTCGATCATCTTCGTCGTCACCGCCACCACGCACACCAGCCCCCCGGCCACAACCCCGCCCACCTCCCGGCCCACCTCCCCGGACCCCACCCAGCGTCTCGGCGACCAGCACACCCCGGCTCCTGGGCAGGAACGGGTGCGGTATGCGATCACCACAATCCGCGTCGAGGGCCGCTGGCTGGTGTATGCGATCGAACCGGCCACCAGCGGCGACTGGGGTGAAGGCGGTGACCTGCCGTGATTGCCGCACACCCGCTCGCCGTGCTGGCGATGGCGGGCGGAGCCCTCCTGCTGGTGCCCGTGCTGTTCGGTGCCGCTCTGGTCGGCGTGGACGACGGCCCGCTGGGCACCGGCTGCGCAAGCCAGGCCGCCATGCAGCCGGGCGTGTCGCGCGACGCCGAGGCCAGCATCCCCACCACCTACCTGGACCTGTACCGCAAGACAGGTCAGCAGGCGGGCATCGCCTGGAACCTGCTGGCCGCCGTCGGCAAAGTCGAGTCCGACCACGGTCGCGACCCCGACCCGAACTCGGGGGTGCGCTCGGGCGCCAACCATGCCGGCGCGGCCGGCCCGATGCAGATCGGCATCGGCGGAGCAGCCACCAACAACTGGGGCGGCACGCCCCGGCATCGCGCCGATCAATCCACCGGCGGCTACGGCGTGGACGGCAGCGGCGACGGCTGGGCCAACGTGCACGACCCGGCCGACGCCATCCCCGGCGCGGCGGCCATGCTCAAAGCCAATGGCGCTCCCGGCGACATCCGCGGCGCCCTGTTCGCCTACAACCACTCCTGGGACTATGTGAACCTGGTCCTGGGCTGGGCAAAGCGCTACACCCGAGGCGACTTCACCCCCGTGCAGGCCAACACCGCCGGTTGCGTCGGAAATGACATTCCCGCTGCCGCCGGGGATGTGGTGCAGCGCATCATCGCCTTCGCGCTGGCGCAACGCGGCAAACCGTATGTGTTCGGCGCCAACGGGCCCGACGCCTGGGACTGCTCCAGCCTGCTGGAGGGCGCCTATCGCAGCGTCGGCCTGACCATCCCCCCGAACACCTTTACCCAATGGGACTTCGGCGTGCGCATCGCAAAAGGCACCGAGCAGCCCGGCGACCTGGTGTTCTTCAACTCCGGCCCCGGCACCAGCGCCGACAGCCCCGGGCACGTCGGCATGGTCATCGGCCCCAACAAGATGATCGTGGCCCGCTGCAGCACCTGCCGTCCCGCGATCACCATCACCACCTACCAGCGGGCCGACTGGGTCGGCGCCACCCGGCCACTGGCCCACCCCACAATCCGGCAACAACTCCCCTCCACGCCCGCCGAATAGCCTCCTCGGACCGCTCAGCCACCCCAAAGGGAGGACCCCCGGACAGCACCCTTGCCGCCGCCCGTAAAGGCAAGCGACGTTGCGTGCCGCACGCCATCACCCCTCCCGCCCCCGCTACGAGG
>NZ_JBIMPP010000038.1:0-73431 GCF_043906805.1 Actinomadura sp. SCN-SB
CGTCCAAAAGCGCGACCGTGACAAGTCCACCATCGTCGGCTACGGCTACCCCGAATACCGCAAGTAAGACCCAGGGAACCCCGACAACAACCACACAACACGATCAACCCACAGGGCGCCCCGCCACCACCACCGGTGGCGGGGCGCCCTCTGTCGTTTCGGGCGGCGATGGACCCGTTCCCCGAGGGTCGATTGGACCTGTGCCAGGGGACGGGCCGCCTCATACCGTTCGGACCATGACCCATCCGCTGCCGTTCCTGCTGGCCGCCACCGCCCTGATCGCGATCCCCGGTCCGAACCATCTCTACATCGCCGCCCGCGCCGCCGCGGACGGGCGGCGTGCCGGGCTCGCCTCCGCCATGGGGGTGGAGACCGGCACGCTGGTGCATGTCGCCGCCGCGGCGGCCGGGCTGTCGGCGCTGGTGGCGGCCTCGGCCGCCGCGTTCGGCGCCCTCCGGTACGCGGGCGCCGCGTACCTGATCTACCTGGCGGTCCGCACCTGGCGGGACCGCGCCGATCGGGACGACCCGGTGCCGACGTTCAAGCCGCTGGGCCGCGTCTACCTCGACGGGCTGCTGATCAACCTGTTCAACCCCAAGGTCGTGCTGTTCTTCCTGGCGTTCCTGCCGCAGTTCGTGGACCAGGAGGCCGGTGCCGTCCCCGTGCAGATCGTGGTCATGGGCCTGGTGACCGGCCTGATCGGGCTCGTCAGCGATGTGCTGTACGCGGTGGCGGGCGGCGCGATCGGAAGCCGATTGCGAGAACGGCCGGTGTTCCGGCGCCGCCGGCGGTACGCGACCGGCGCGATCTACCTGGGCCTCGGGGCCGCCGCCGCGCTCACGGGCCCCGGCTCGCGGCGCCTCTGATCTCCCTGGACGGCGGGGTCAGGTCTGGGCCGGACGGGGCGTTTCGGAGATCGGGGAGTCCACGGGCGCCGGTCCGGGTTCCGGTGCCGGTTCGGGGGTGGCGCCGCCGGCGACGCGGCGCCGGCCGTGCTGGGCGGCGAAAGCCTGGCGCAGCTCGCACACCACGTCCTCGGCGGGCCGGGTGATGATGCCCGCGACACGTCCCGCCGCCAGGAACATGACCCGGTCGGCGAGCGCCGCGGCGTCGGGCCGATCGGTCACGGCGACGACGGTGGTGCCGAGCTCGCCCGCGCAGCGCCGCAGCACCTCGAACGTGGCGGCGGTCATGGCCTCACCGGACTCGCTCTCGTCCACGAGCAGCACGCTCGGATCCGGCAGGAGCGCGGCACCGCACATGGTGAGGTGGCGCAGGCCGTCCGGCAGGTCTCCCACGAGGGTGCTCAGGTGCTCCCGTAGGCCCATCGTCCCGGCCACGTGCTCGATCTGTTCGGCGCGGGACCCCACAGGAAGGCCCGCCAGGGCGCCCGCCCATTCCAGGTTCTCCATCACCGTGCGGTCGAGGAAGGGCCGCGAGTGGGAGAGCGCGAACCCAACCTCGTCCCGGCAGATCTGCCGTACCTGCTGCGGCATCCACGGCCGGGCGTCGCCGCGTCCCACGTAGACCCGTCCCACGCTCGGGGGCTCGTGACCGGCCAGGCAGGCCAGCAGTGTGCTCTTGCCGGAGCCGGAGGGTCCCATCAGAGCGCACAGCTCGCCCGCCCGGAAGGCCACGTTCACGTTGTCGAGGGCCGGGTCGCCGCCGGGGTCGTAGGTCTTGGTGAGCCCGGTGGTGTACGCGGCCACCAGGCGATTGTCGGCGCGCTGCCGGAAGGTCCGTTTGCGCGTCCCGGCCGGGTGGGTGATGCGCGGCATCGTCGTCATGCAGTCCCCCGATTGCATGGCTGGCTACGTGCGGAATCAGAGCTATGGCCAGCTTGCACGAATGTTCTGTTTCGTCGTGTAACCGCCGCGGAGATCTATGACAAAGACGACCTGCGGAAACACCCGCCGCGCGGGCCGGCCCGGGCGGGTCTCAGGGCCGCGCGCCGGGCGTCGGCTGGGCGCGCCTGTCCGCCGGGCGGTGGCCCTGGACGCCGGCGGGGACGAGCAGGGCCATCGCGCCGATCAGGAGGGCCAGCGCGGCGCTCGGCCGGCTCGGCTCCAGCCCGATCCAGGACGCGTCGACGTAGGCCGCGTGCGAGGAACCGGCGGCGGCGAAACCGAGCGCGAAGCCGAACACCCCCGTCGCCAGCCCGCCCAGCGCGGCGAACTGCGACGTCCGCCAGCGCCGCTGATCACGGCGGGACCGCAGGCCGCGGCAGCCCGCCCATACCAGCAGGAGCCCGGCCAGCGACGCGCCGGTGACGGCCAGCGGCCTGAACAGGATCTGCGCCGCCTCGCTCACGGCCTGGGACCCCGAGGAACCGGGGAACTCCGTGGGTGGCGTGCCCGTGCCCTGCGCGTTCGCCGTCGTCACCACATCGGGCGGAGGTTCCAGCAGCCAGCCCACGCCCTTGACCGCCGCCGCCACGTAGAAGAGCCCCGCGACCAGGACGAGCATGCTCACCAGCGTCCGCGTCGTGGTCATGAGGGGCGGGAGGCGGCGGAGCGAATCCCGGGGTCTCCTCGACGCCATCGGGCCGCGGACGCCCGTCACCTGGCGCGGGTCACTCACAGTCCGTCCCCCCGAAACGCTCACCGGCCGGCGCGTTCCCGCGTCGGCTCCCCGTTCCCGCGCTGCGGCCGATGACCTGCGGAATCATCGTCCGGCGCGGTCAGAGGCTGCAATGCCCGGAGGTGCCTCGGAGTAGGCTCGGAGTAACCGAAAAAGAATCTCAAAGATCCACTCCCGGCGGGCCCATCACCGCGGTGGATAAAGGGGCCGGGCGTCAGCCGAGGCGTGTGAGGCGCTTGTAGAGAGAAGGCTCCTTCAATTCCCGTCCGAGGACGAGCGGGAAGCTGGATGTGCCGGCCTTTACCGTCCCGATGCGCGTCCCTTGCGCGCCCGTGTGCGGCACATTGCCTTCGATTCCGATCCGTACGGTCAGGCCCGGCCAGCCGACAAGGGTAATGGGAGAACCCGCGTTCACCGGAGTACGACCGCCCAGTCCGTCGAGGACCTGTCCCACTTGGGCGCCGCTGGGCGCGAGCGTGACCGTGGTCAGGTAATTCCCGGCCGCGGCCAGCAGGGCACGGGTGGCCTCAAGCGCGCCCATCGCGCTGGTCGACCGCTGCCCCATCACCGCGCCCAGGAACGTCACGTTCGACCCGCCGGCCCGGGCGCGCGCCGCGAACACGAAATTGCCCCCCGCCGCGTCGGTGAAGCCGGTCTTGCCGCCCATCACCCCGTACTGGCCGAGCAGCACGTTGCCGCCCATCCGCGGCGCGCCGCCGTCGTCCGGGACGTACATGCGCTTGGCCACGATCTCCCGGAAGGCCGGGATCTTCATGGCGGCGCGCAGCAGCTTCACCTGGTCGGCCGCCGTGCTCACGGTGCCCGCGTGGTAGCCGCTCGGATCGGTGTAGGTGGTGCGGGTCATCCCCAGTTCACGCGCGGTCTCGTTCATCTTCCGGATGAACGCCTGCGGGTCGCCCGCGTCCCAGCGGGCCAGCTCATGCGCCACGTCGTTCGCCGAGATGATCATCAGGGCTTCGAGCGCCTTACGCTCGGTCAGCCGCATTCCCGCCTTGACATCGAGAATCGACTCGCCGCGCTGCTTGCGCGCGGGAATCTGCGCGGCCGCCTGCGGGGACACGGTGTAGGTGGGTCCGGCCTGGCCCGGTGCCAAGGGGTGGCTCCGAAGGAAGACATAGGCCGTCATCACCTTCGCGACACTCGCCGTCGGTGTGGGCGCCGAGCCGCCGGACGACGCCATGCTCCCGACGCCTTCCACGTACAGGGCCGTCTGCCCCTGCATGGGTATCGGAAGTGCCGGCGGCGTCCCCGGGAAAGTGTGGCTGGTTTTCGCCAGCGTGAGCCGCATCGTCGGCTCGGGTAGCGGCCGGACGAGCTGCCCTACCGCCGTTCCCGCGACAAGGACCAGCACCATGATGGCCGCGTAGAGCGCGAACCGGCCCTTCTTCTTACGCTGCTTCTCCTCGCCGGTCGCGGCTTCGTAGGCCGCTTGGAATTCCTGTTCTCTTCCCTCCCCGCCTTCACTGCCGTATTCGTCGTGGACGGGCGGCCCGTAATACGGCGGCGCGGCACCGGCATTCTGAGGTTGTTGCGGCCGCGGGTATTGGGGCTGGGCGGGCGCCGCGCCATATTCGGGCGGCGCCGCGTACTGCTGCTGCGGTTGCGGATTGACCCGCGGCGGATTGGCCTGCGGAGGTGCGGGAGCCTGCGGCTGCGCCTGGGCCCAGGACTGCGGTTGTGGCTGAGGCCGTGGCTGGACCTCAGGCCGGGGCTGGGCGTGCGCCTGCCGCTGCGCCGGAGGCCGCTGCTGCGGTGTTGGTTGTTGCGGAGGTGGTGTTGGTTGCTGTTGGGGTGTCGGCTGCTGCTGAGGTCGCCGCTGCGGCAACGGTTGTGGCTGAGGCCGAGGCTGCGGCTGTGTCGGGGGCTCGACCCGGGTCGGGGGAGCCGCCGCGGGCGGAGGCATGGGCGCGGGCGGAGGCGCGGGTGGCTGGACGGGGCCTCGGTAGGCATGGCGAGGCTTATAAGCCCCTGGCTCCTGTTCAGCCGGAGGTGGAGAGGGGGACGGAGCCGGGGGCGGGGACGTGGGCGCGGATGCCTCTTCGCCATCGCCCCGTTCGGCTGCGCCGTCGTCCGGTTCCTCGTCGGACGGGGAGGGTTCGGGCCTCAACGCGGCCACGTCGATCTCCGGCACCGTGACCGCCGGGGGCGTCGGGGCGACCTTCGGATCGATCTCCGGGACGGTCGGCGCCGACGATGGCGCGGGGGTCGCCCACTGCCCGGTGTTGTTCAGGGTCACCTTGACGGATGCCGGAACTTCGGAGTCCTCGGCTTCCTCGGAACCCTCCGAGCCCTTGGAACCCTCCGAGCCTTCGGAGTCCTCGGAATCATCGGAGTCCTGGGAGCCACCAGGGTCGTCCGAGTCGTCGGAGCCTTCGGAGGACGCCGGCTCCGTGGCCGGAGCCTCGTCCTCGGCGGCCTCTTCCGTCGCCTCGTCGGTGGTCTCTTCGGTGTCGGCGGCCTCGTCAGAAGCGTCGTCGACGGCCTCGGAGGCTTCCTCCGCGGTCGTCGCGGTCCCCGTGGTCTCATCGTGGTCGTCGATGCGTCCCGGGGGCTCCACTGGATCCTGCGTGGGCGCCGAATCCGTCACGGCGCGACCTCCTGGGCTCGTGTGAACGGGCGGGTGGGAGCGGTCTCGCCGGCAACTCCCCGTATACCTCCGAAGGATGCGTAGTTTAACGGGAAAGTTCGCACGAGCAGGTACGGGCCCCGAAGGCGGCCCTACCCGGCATGGCCGTAACCGAACGCCGTCGGACGCCACCGCTCTTGTCCGTGAGTGAGCCCGGATCTGCCGGGTAGGGCGTGGGTGTCCCCGGGGCTGGCGTGAACTCGACCCGCAAGGAGAAGAGGCCGATGGCCACGAAGGTGCGTGACATCATGACCGGGTCGCCGACCGCGGTCTCCCCTGACCTCGACATCGTCACCGTCGCGCGGGCGATGCGCGACGAGGACATCGGCGCCGTGCTGGTGGCCGACTCCGAGCGGCTCCACGGGCTGGTGACGGACCGCGACCTGGTGGTGCGCGGTCTCGCGGCGGGCGGCGATCCCACCCAGATCAAGGTCTCCTCCATGGTCAGCGACGAGCCGGAGACGGTCCGCCCGGACGACTCGCTCGACACCGCCGTGAAGCGCATGCGGGAGCGGGCGGTGCGGCGGCTGCCGGTCGTGGACGACGGTCAGGCCGTGGGGATCATCTCCCTGGGCGACCTCGCCATAGAGCGGGACGCCTCTTCCGCGCTGGCCCAGATCAGCGCCGCCAGGCCCAACACCTGAGGCACCGTCCGGCCGGGGACGCACCAAGGGCCGGATCACGGGACGGGAACGGCCGCCACCAGGCGGTCGATCTCCTCCTCGGTGTTGTAGTAGTGCGCCGACGCCCGGATGGCGGCGGGCGCGGTCTTGGAGTCGTAGTGCTGGGTGGCGCCATCGGTGACGCTGACGTTGATGCCCTGCTCGCGCCAGGACAGCTTCAGTTCTCGCGCGTCGTGCCCTTCCACGGTGAACGTCACGATGCCCGACCGCCGTTCACCGCGGTCCAGGACGGTGACGCCCGGACGTTCCGCGAGGGCCTCCCGTAGCCGGGTGGCCAGGCCGGTCACCCGTTCCTCGATCGCGGGCAGGCCCATCTCGGCCGCGACCTCGGCGGCCACGCCCAAACCGATCTGCCCGGCGACGTAACGTTCCCAGTTCTCGAAGCGGCGCGCGTCGTCCCGTATCTCGTACGTGTCCGGCGCGGTCCAGGACGCCGAATGCAGGTCGAGGAACGGCGGTTCCAGAGTGCGCAGGATGGACCGCCGGACGTACAGGAACCCCGTTCCGCGCGGGCCGCGCAGGAACTTGCGGCCGGTGGCGGACAGCATGTCGCAGCCGATCTCGCCGACGTCCACCCGGATCTGGCCGATCGACTGGCAGGCGTCCAGGAGGTACAGGACGTTCGCGTCCCTGCACAGCCGCCCGACCTCCTCCGCCGGGTTGACCAGGCCGTTGTGCGTCGGCACGTGGTTGAGGGAGACCAGCCGGACGCCGCCCTTGTCCAGCTCGGCCTGGAGCGCGTCCAGGGAGATCTGCCCGTGCTCGTCGTCGGGGACGACATCGACCTCGACCCCGCGCCGCCGCGCCATCTGCATGTACGGGATCGCGTTGCTGGGGTACTCGCTCGTCGTGGTGAGGATGCGGTCACCGGGCGCGAACGGGATCGAGTAGAACGCCATGTCCCAGGCGCGGGTGGCGTTCTCCACGTAGGCGATCTCGTCCCGTTCCGCGCCGATCAGGCCGGCCACGGCGTCGTAGAAGCGTTCCCGCGCGGGTTCGGCCTGGTCGGACGCCTCGTACCCGCCGATCGTCGCCTCCAGGCCGAGATGCTCGGCGACCGCGTCGATGACCTGCTTCGGCGGGAGCGCCGCCCCCGCGTTGTTGAGGTGGACGACCTGTTCACAGCCGGGTGTCTCCGCGCGCAGCCTGCCGATGTCCACGTCCGTACCTCCTGCCGGGCGCCGGGTTGTCGTACCCGGATGGGACTCTAGCCGGGACCGTGGAGAGGTTGACCTCGACCAAACTTGAGGTCGCATGCTCCTGGTGAGCGGCCGCCGTGCCGGGCGGCGGCGCCCACGATCCCGGAAGGCGGTCCGAGCAGCATGGACATGGAGGTCACGGCGTGGATGTCGCTGCACCACGCCATGAACGCCAAGGACGACCGCAGGCCCTTCTCCAAGGCCACGCTGAGGCGCATCGCCCGGTTCGCGCGCCCGCACCGCCGTCTGCTGGCCCTCTTCCTGGTGTCGAGCGTGGTGCTGGCGGTGCTCGCGGTGGCGACGCCCGTCCTGGCGGGACGGGTGGTGAGCGCCATCGTCGACGGGTCCGACACCGGCACGGTGGTGTGGCTGGCCGTGCTCATCGCCGGGCTGGCGCTGGCCGAGGGAGGGCTGGGGCTGGTCAACCGGTGGCTGTCGGCCGGCATCGGCGAGGGGCTGATCCTCGACCTGCGCACCGCCGTGTTCGACCACGTCCAGCGGATGCCGGTCGCCTTCTTCACCCGCACCCGCACCGGCGCGCTGGTCAGCAGGCTCAACAACGACGTGATCGGGGCGCAGCGCGCGTTCAGCGACACCCTGTCCGGGGTGGTCAGCAACCTGGTGACGGTGCTGCTCACGTTCGCCGTCATGGTGCGGATCTCCTGGCAGATCACCCTGCTGGCGCTGGTCCTGCTGCCCGTCTTCGTGCTGCCGGCCCGCCGCATGGGCTCCCGCCTGGCCCGGCTGGAACGCGAGGCCGCCCGCCACGACGCCGCGATGAGCACCCAGATGACCGAGCGGTTCTCCGCTCCGGGCGCCACGCTGATCAAGCTGTTCGGCCGTCCCGACCGCGAGTCCGCCGAGTTCGCCGCGCGGGCCCGCCGCGTCCGCGACATCGGCGTGCGCACCGCGATGGTGCAGCATGTCTTCATCACCGCGCTGACCATGGTGTCCGCGCTGGCCCTCGCCCTGGTCTACGGCCTGGGCGGGTTCTTCTCGCTGCGCGGCCAGCTCGACGCCGGCGCGGTGGTCGCGCTCGCCCTCCTCCTGACCCGGCTGTACGCGCCGCTGACCGCGCTGGCCAGCGCCCGCGTCGAGGTGATGAGCGCGCTGGTCAGCTTCGAGCGGGTGTTCGAGGTGCTCGACCTCAAGCCCCTGGTGGCCGAGCCCGCCAGGCCCGTCCCGATCCCGGACGGGCCGGTGTCGGTGGAGTTCGACAAGGTCCGTTTCTCCTACCCGTCCGCCGACAAGGTGTCGCTGGCCTCGCTCGAAGAGGTCGCCACCCTCGACACGCGGGGCGGCGTCGAGGTCCTGCACGACATCTCGTTCCGCGCCGAGCCCGGCGAGATGGTCGCGCTGGTCGGCTCGTCCGGGGCGGGCAAGTCCACCATCGCGCAGCTGCTGCCCCGCCTCTACGACGCCGACTCCGGGACGGTGCGCCTGGCGGGCGTCGACGTCCGCGACCTGAGCTTCGCCTCGATCCGCGCGACCCTGGGCATGGTCACCCAGGACGGCCACCTGTTCCACGAGTCGATCCGCGACAACCTGCTGCTGGCCCGCCCGGAGGCCACCGACGACGAGCTGTGGGACGTCCTGCGGCGCGCCCGCCTCAATGACCTGATCGAGGCGCTCCCCGACGGTCTCGACACCATCGTCGGCGAGCGCGGCTACCGCCTGTCCGGCGGCGAGCGCCAGCGTCTCACCATCGCCCGGCTGCTGCTGGCGCGGCCCCGCGTGGTGATCCTGGACGAGGCGACCGCGCACCTCGACTCCACGTCCGAGGCCGCCGTGCAGGAGGCGCTGACCGAGGCGCTGGAGGGCCGCACCGCCGTGGTGATCGCCCACCGGCTCTCCACCATCCGCGCCGCCGACCACATCCTGGTCGTGGAGGACGGCCGCATCGTCGAGCGCGGCACCCACGACGTCCTCCTCGCGGCCGGTGGCCGCTACACCGAGCTGTACCGCACGCAGTTCGACCAGCAGCCGTCCGAACTGGAACCCATCCGCTGACCGTCCGTGTAACGGCCGCTGTGCATGGCGCGACCAGATCGTCCTTGACTCGCGTTTTGTTTTGTCCGCGTTTGTAGGGGTAATCCGCGCAGGACCCCAGCGGACGGCGAGGTGAAGGACGGATGACCTTCCGGACAGGAGTGGCCATCGGGGCCACCGGCTACCTGGCCGGACGGTCGTTGCGCACGGTGTCGCGGCGGCTGCGTCCGGCTCAAAGGCTCGTCGATCACTACGAGGCGAAACTCGACCGCGCACTGCGGTCATTGGTGAACAGAGCCGAACGGGGCGGGCCGCTCACCAAGGCCGCCCTCACGGGTGTCCGCGCCCTCAGCGAAGGCCGGTCACCCGTCCGGGCGCTGCTGAGCGCGGGCTGGACGGCACTGAAGGAGACCCTCGCCGGGATCTTCCGCGGACGCGGCGGAAAGGGACGCCCCACGACCATCGTCGAGCAGATCGACGTCGGCGCGCCCCGCCGCCTGGTCTACGACCAGTGGACGCTGTTCGAGGACTTCCCGTCCTTCATGAAGAAGGTCGTCGCCGTCGACCAGACCGCGGACGGCGCGCTCGACTGGAAGGCCAGGGTCTTCTGGTCGACCCGCACCTGGCCGTCCACGATCGTCGAGCAGCTCCCGGACCGGCACATCGTGTGGCGCTCCGGCGGCCGCGTGGACGGCACGGTCAGCTTCCACGAGCTCACCCCCGACCTCACGCGCGTGCTGCTGGTCATCGAATACCGCCCCCGCGGGCTCATGGAACGCGCCGGCAACCTGTGGCGCGCCCCCGGCCGCCGAGCCCGCCTCGAACTCAAGCACTTCCGCCGCCATGTGATGACGCGCTCGCTTCTCGACCAGAGGGACGGCTGGCGAGGCGAGATCCGCGAGGGACGCGTCCTCGGCGCAGGCGACGGGACGAAACGGAGGAACGCATCATGAAGCTCGGAACCGGCGCACTCCCCACCGGCAGGCTGGCCAGGAGGCTCCCCGGCGGGCGCCGCGGGAGGCCGTCCACGATGAACCGCTTCCCAGGCCGCCGCTCGAAGTCCCGCCTCCCCGGCGTGCGCGCCGCGGGCACCGCCGGAGGCGTCCTGCTGGGCGCGGGCGCCGCGGTGGCGGCGGGCCGGGCGGCCCAGCGGCTCACCACCCACCGCCAGGACGACGGCCGGGACGAGGGCCAGAACAAGGACAAGGACAAGGGCCGCCCGGCGGAGGCCGGGTCGCGGGACGACCGGGACACCGGCGAGCGCGGGGAGGAGTCCCCCAAGGGCCTGCTCGGCCGCGTCAAGGAGGCGCTCGGCTCCAAGGGCGGCGGCGCCACGAAGGTCAAGGTCACCAACATCGAGGAGCACATCGACATCGGCGCGCCCCGCCGCCTCGTGTACGACCAGTGGACGCTCTTCCAGGACTACCCGTCCTTCATGAAGAAGGTCGTCAGCGTCGACCAGGCCGCCGACGAGAAGCTCAACTGGAAGGCCAAGGTCTTCTGGTCCAGCCGCCAGTGGGAGTCCACGATCCTCGAACAGGTCCCGGACCGCCACATCATCTGGCGCTCCACCGGCGCCAAGGGCCATGTCGACGGCGCGGTCAGCTTCCACAAGATCGCCCCGAACCTCACCCGCGTCCTGGTCGTGCTCGAATACCACCCGCAGGGCCTCTTCGAGCGCACCGGCAACCTGTGGCGTGCCCAAGGGCGCCGCGTCCGCCTGGAGCTGAAGCACTTCCGCCGCCACGTCATGACCCAGTCCCTCCTCCATCCCGACGAGGTCCTGGGCTGGCGGGGCGAGATCCGGGACAGCGAAGTGGTCAAGACCCACGACGAGGCCGTCGCCGAAGAGGAGAAGGCGGAGGAGCCTCAGTACCGAAGGTAATGGGCGCGGAACTCGACCGTTCCCTCGGTGTGGAAGGGACTGCCCTCCGTGGTGTGGACGATGTCCAACCGCTGCCAGCTGAGGCCCGGGTCGAGGTCGACACGGGGCGGGCGGGTGGCGGGGTGCCAGGTGGCCAGCAGGTACGCGGCGTCCCGGACGGCGAAGGCGCTGAAGCGGGAGCGCATCAGCTCTTCGGCGGTCTTGGCGCGGGCCTCGCCGCGGTGCAGGCGTCCGCAGCAGTCCTGGTAAGTGGCGGGAAGGCCGCACGGGCACGGCCGGGACGAGCGTTTGGGCATGGCACCAGTCTGGAGGACGAAGCGCCGGCGATCACCACGCGGTGGTCGCCGGCGGCGGCGCGCGGCGGTTAACATGAGGGTATGAACTCGTTCGCGTGCACGATGATGGCCCCTTCGCGGGGCCGCTGACGCTGCACGGACGTTTCCTTTCCGAGGCCCTGCACCGGGGCCTCGATTCATTTGCGCGGTCGAAGGCCCCAGGGGCGTACTGGAGGTTTCCATGACCGCGCCGCACATCTACATCACCACCACGATCCCTTACGTGAACGCGCGTCCCCATCTGGGTTTCGCGCTGGAGCTCGTGCAGGCGGACGTGCTCGCCCGGCACCATCGGCGGATCGGCGACCGCGTCAGGTTCCAGACCGGCACCGATGAGAACGCGCTGAAGAACGTGCTGGCGGCGGAGGCCGCGGGCGTCGGCGTCCAGGAATTCGTGGACGCCAACGCCGCCGCGTTCCTCGGCCTGGCGGGGCCGCTGTCGCTGTCGGTGGACGACGTCATCCGTACCAGCCGCGACCCGCGCCACCGGGCCGGGGCCGAGCGGTTCTGGCGGGCCTGCGCCGACGCGGGAGATCTGTACCGCAAGCAGTACGAGGGGCTGTATTGCGTCCAATGCGAGCAGTTCTACGCGGATGCCGAGCTCGCCGACGGCCGCTGTCCCGAGCATGGCACCGTGCCGCAGCGGATCTCGGAGGAGAACTGGTTCTTCCGCCTGTCGCGTTATGCCGGCCGGCTGTACGAGCTGGTCGAGTCGGGGGCGGTGCGCATCGAACCCGCCGGCCGGCGCAACGAGGTGCTGTCCTTCATCGCGGGCGGGCTGGAGGACTTCTCGGTGTCCCGCTCGTCCGAACGGGCGCGGGGCTGGGGCATTCCCGTTCCCGACGACCCCACCCAGGTCATCTATGTGTGGTGGGAGGCGCTGACCAACTACGTGAACGCCCTCGGATACGGCACCGGCGGCGACGATTACGAGCGCTGGTGGACCGGCGCCGACCGGCGCGTCCACCTGCTCGGCAAGGGGGTTCTCCGGTTCCACGCCGTCTACTGGCCGGCGATGCTGCTGTCGGCCGGGGAGCCGCTGCCGACCGACATCCTGGTGCACGACTACCTCACGGTGGGACGCCGGAAGCTGAGCAAGTCCGGTGGCGTGACGCTCGATCCGGCAGGGCTGGTCGAGCGGTACGGCACGGACGCGGTCCGCTGGTGGCTGCTGCGTGAGGTGCCCCGGGTGGGGGACGCCGACTTCACGCCGGAACGCCTCGTCGACCGCGCCGACGACGAGCTGGCCAACGGCGCGGGGAACCTCGTCCACCGGGTCGTCACGCTGATCCACCGTTACCGCGACGGCGTGGTGCCCGAGGCCGAGGCGGCGACCGCTGAAGGGCTGGACGAGGCGATCCGGCGGGCGCCCGGCCTGGTCGCCGATGCCCTGGAGGACGTGGACTTCCGGCGGGCGACCGGCGCGGTGCGGGACGTGGTCGACGAGGCCAACCGCTTCATCGACCGCGTCCGCCCCTGGGAGATCGCCAAGACGGGGTCGCGGGACCGCCTGGACGCCGTGCTGGTCGCGCTCATCGGGGCGTGCCGGGAGGTCGGCGGGCTGCTGGAGCCCTTCCTCCCGGACGCGGCCGCCCGCATCGCCCGCCAGTGCTCGGCCGTGGACGGACGGCTGCCCGCGCCCGCGCCGCCGTTCCGCCGCCTCGGCGCCGCGAGGGGTTAGCGGCGGCCGAGGCGGGCCTTGGTCTCCTCCACGTCCATGCCGTGCAGGCGCAGCAGGTTCTCGCCGAGGATCTTCCGCTTGGCCTGATCGGTCAGCTGCGGGTAGCCGTAGCCGTCGCACAGGTCCTGGGGGATCTGGAAGTCCATGAACGCCCTCAGCGCCCACTGCGGATGGAAGATCGGCGCCTCCGAGCCGTACACGATCTTGTCCTCGCCGCACCAGAACAGCAGCTTGCCCAGGATCTCGGCGAACATCCGCGGGGCGCGCACCACGAAGTTGATGGTGGCGGCCAGCGAGGCGTACAGGTTCGGGTAGCGGATGAGCTGCCAGCAGGTCTCGTCGAGGAACGGCAGGCCGACATGGAAGATGACGAAGTTCAGGTCGGGGAAGTTGGCCGCGGCCCCGTCCATGTCCCAGGTCTGGGTGTGCTCGATGGGCTGCGGGCCGAGCGGCACGCCCTTGTGGACGCCGATGAGGTTCACGCCGAGCTGCTGGGCCTTCTCGAAGATCGGGAACGCCACCTGCGGGTCGTCCATCCGCCAGGGGTACGGGGACCCGTAGTCGTAGCGGACGTTGTAGAACTTGAACGCGCGCGCGCCGAACTCGCCGACCTGCCGTTCCATGAGGTCGAGGGCGCGGCGGCCTTCGAGCGGGTTGACCGAGCCCCAGAAGATGGTGCGGTCGGGGTCGCGGGCGGCGAGGTCCGCGCACCGCTCCCAGGGGGACAGCCCGTCGTGGTAGAGGTCGGTGAGCGGCAGCGGCATGGCCACGAGCATGTCCGTGTCGGACTCCTCGTAGACCATCCGGTGGATGTCGGGCACCGTCCACTCGCGCAGGAACTCCTCCGGCGGCAGCTTGGGCTTGTCGTCGGGGGTGAGCGCGTTGTGGAAGGCGTAGAGGTGGTTGGAGAACATCTCCCCGGGCGTGCCGAACGCGTTCTTCTTCTCGAAGTTGAACACGTGGGCGACACCGTCGAACACGAACGCGTCGTCGATCATGGCGGGGGCTCCTTCCGGGCCTGGACGGTGCGGGGCCGGTGCGCGTCGAGGTAGGCGTCCCGGTCGCCGATCTCGGCGGGGGACGGGAGGAAGCGCAGGGCGGACGCGGCCTTGGGCGAGAGACGGCCGGTGGTCCACGCCTCGTCCCAGACCACCTCGACCTCGGCGTCGGTCACGCCCGGCTGTGCCGCGACCCGGTCACGTATCTCGGTCAGCAGCGCGCTCGCGAACGGGCACCACCCGGTGGTGAGCAGCAGCTCGATCCGGGCCCGCCCGCCGTCGAGGCGGGCGGAGCGCACCAGCCCCATGTCCAGGACGGAGATCCCTTTTTCACGACAGCAGGGGTCATAGACGTCACCTAGGGCGTTCGCCGCCCACACCGGCACTTCTGAGGGCACATCGGCCATGCCGCCATCATGAACCGCGTTCGGTCCCCGAGAAAGACGTCGAGATTTCAACCATCTGAAATGACGCCGCCCAGCGCGTCCCGTGCCGCCTCGGCCAGGCGGACGCCCAGGTCGGCACGGGCCTCGGCCTCCTCGCGATAGCCGTCGTCGGCCATGTGACCGGCCAGATAGCGGGCGCGGACACCGACGCCGATGCACGCCGACCGCCACCGCGCGAACGCCACCCAGTACGGGACGTCCGACACGTCACGTCCGGACAGCCGCGCGTAGCGGGCGACGACCTGCTCGCGCGTCCCGAACCCGGGCACGGTGGTGGGACCCGGCGGGGACGGGCCGTCGCCGTCGTCCGGCTCCTGCCAGGACGCCACCAGGTAGCCGAGGTCGGCCAGCGGATCGCCCGAGGTCGCCAGTTCCCAGTCGAACACGGCGCGCACCGTGCCGTCCGGGCCGAACGCCAGGTTCCCCGGGCGGTAGTCACCGTGGACGATGCCGTTGGCCTGCGCCGGGATGCGGGCCGCCAGCAGGTCGTGCACCTCGTCGAGCAACGCCAGTTCGGCGGCGCCCGACTGGTGCGCCTGGTGCCGCCAGCGCCGCAGTTGCCGCTCGGCGTACCCGGTGCGGCGCGCGAAATCGCCGAGCCCGGCCTTGTACGGGTCGACGGCGTGCAGCGCGACCAGCACCTCGACGAGGTTCCTCGCGGCCCGACCGCGCGCCGGGGGCTCCAGCCGCAGCGCGGACGCGGGGTCGGCGAGGACGAGCCCGTCCACGAACCCCATCACGGAGAACGGGGCGCCCGTGACCGAGGTGTCCTCGCAGTACGCCAGCGGCGGCGCCACCGGGACGCCCGTCCCGGCGAGCGCCGCGATGAACCGCCACTCGCGGCCCATGTCGTGCGCGGTCTCCAGCACCCCTCCCAGCGGGGGACGGCGCAGCGCGTACGTCGCGCCCGCCGCGTCGGTGACGCGGTAGGTCAGGTTGGACCGGCCACCGGAGACCAGCGCGAAGGAGACCGGCCCGGTGAGCCCGTCCACGTGGGACGCCAGCCAGCGTCCGACGCGTTCGACGTCGATGCCCGGGGGTTCGGGGGAGGCGGCCATGCCAGCGACCGTACTGCGCCGCGCGACCCCCGAGAAGCGGACGTTGCGATCATCAGGGCGCGGGAGGACCCTGCGCCGCGGGCCGTCCCAGATAGGCGGCGCGGACCCGTGGATCCGCGGCGATCTCCGCGGGGGTTCCGGCGGCCAGGGTCCTGCCCATGTCGAGGACGGTGACGCGGTCGCACAGGCGCATCACGAACGAGACGTCGTGCTCGACGAGCAGCACGCTCGTGGCCGAGCCCGCCAGCCCCTCGATCGTGCGGACCACGACGTCGGTGCTCGCCTGGTCCATGCCCGAGCACGGCTCGTCCAGCAGGAGCAGGCGGGACTCGACGGTCAGCGCGCGGGCGATCTCCAGGGACCGCGCGGGCCCGATCGGCAGCGAGCCCGCGTACTGCTCGCGGACGTCCTCCAGGCCGCACCGGCGCAGCACCTCCTCGGCGCGCTCCCGGCGTTCCCTCTCCCTGCGCCGCGAGCGGGGGAGGTCCAGCAGGTCGGCGGCCAGGCCGGAGTCCCGGCACTCCTGCGGGACGAGCAGGTTCTCCATCACGGTGAGCGGCGCGAAGACCTGCGGAACCTGGAACGTGCGCCGCAGCCCTCGGCGGGCGCGCCGCAGGGCGGCCTCGCCGGTCACGTCCGTGCCACCGATCAGCACCCGTCCGGAGGCGGGACGGCGCAGCCCGCAGATCACGTCGAACAGGACGCTCTTGCCCGCCCCGTTGGGCCCGATCAGCCCGTGGACCTCCCCCTCCGCGACCTGGAGGGAGACTCCGCGCAGCGCGTGCACGCCGCCGAACCGCACGTGGACGTCCTCCACGGCGAGGGCATCGGTCATCGCCCGGCCTCCTTCGCCCCGGCCAGGCCGAGATAGGCGTCCGCGAGACGGCCGGGGTCGGCCTCGGCGGACGGGCCCGACCAGAGGATCGTCCCGCCGCGCAGGACGGCGACGGTGTCGGCGACCCGCAGCGCCTCCCCGGGCTTCTCGGCGGTGAGCAGGATGGCCGTCCCTCGCTCCTTGAGCTCGCCGAACAACTCCAGGATCTCCTCCACGATCAGCGGGGCCAGCCCGAGCGACGGCTCGTCGGCGAGCAGGACCCGGGGCGGGCGGACGAGCAGCGGCGCGAGCGCGAGGATCTGCTGCTCGCCGCCCGACAGCACCCCGGCGGACTGGGCGCGGCGCTGCGCCAGCCGGGCGAAGCGGTCGTAGACGCGGTCGCGGTCGGCCGCGTCCGGCAGCCGGACCCGCAGGTTCTCGTCGGTGGTCAGGCCCGGGAACACGCCACGTCCCTCGGGCACGAGCAGCAGGCCCGCGCGGGTGCGGCGGGGGACGCTCCAGCCGGTGACGTCCTGGCCGTCCAGGAACGTGCGCCCTCCGGAGGACGGCAGCGTGCCGGCCAGGCAGCGGCAGAGGGTGGACTTGCCGGCTCCGTTGGGTCCCAGCAGGGTGATGCAGCGGCCCTCCTCCACGCGCAGGTCGATGCCGTGCAGGACCTGTCCTGAGCCGTATCCCGCCACCAGGCCCCGCACGTCCAGCAGGGCGAGGTCGTCAGGGGAGGGCGACGCGGGACGGTCCGCGACCCGAGCGGAAGACCGCGGCCCGCTCCGTGACTTGCGTCGTAGCCGTGACCGCAGGCCGGCCATCATGTGCATCGCCCCGTCCGGATTGCGGGCCAGGCCGATGCCGCCGAGGCCGAAGAGCAGGGCGGCCAGGTGCGGCGACTCGCTCACGTACTCGCCGAGCACGGCCGGGAAGACGGCGAAGAACAGGCCCGCCAGGACCGCGGCCCCCGGGCTGCGCACGCCCATGACCACGACGATCGCGAACCAGGTGAACCCGGCGACGGCGGTGAAGTCGGTGGCGATGACCTGCTGGTTGTACATCGCCAGCAGCACGCCGCCCAGCCCGGCGACGGCGGCGCCGAGCGCGAACAGCGACAGCTTGACCCGGACGAGCGAGACGCCGGTCATCACGGCGGCGGCCGGGGCCGACCTGACCGCCAGCGCGGCCCGTCCGGTCCGCGACCGCGGCAGGTTGCGGATCATCCACACCAGCGCGCAGACCAGGGCGAGCAGGCACAGCGCGAAGACACGGTCGTCGGCCAGGTCGACCGGGCCGAGCGCGGGACGCGGGATCGTCCAGCCCTCGGGCAGGTTGCCGACCGCCTCGATCTGGAAGACCAGGTAGTCGCCGATCAGCGCGAGCGCCAGCGTCGCCAGCGCGAGGACCAGCCCGCCGAGCCGCAGCGCGGGCAGCGCGACCAGCAGTCCCGTCGCCGTGGCCACCGCGACCGCGGCGAGCAGCGCGAGCGCCAGGGGCCAGCCGTGGTGCAGGAGAAGGCCCGCCGTGCAGCCGGCCACCGACACGAACGCCGCCGTCGCCAGGTTGGCCATGCCGCCGATGCCGGTGACGATCGTGAACGACATGAAGACGATCGCCATGGCCAGGCCCTGGACGATCAGGCCGGCGGCGTAGTCGCCGGCGGCGAGGGCGATGTAGGCGGCGAGCAGGGCGGCGGCCACGGCCCACGGCAGGGCGCGGCGCCAGCCGGCCAGGTGCGCCAGCGGGTCGGGCGGCGGAGCGTCCTCGGCACGGGTCCCCGCGACCCGTCCCGCCGGCTTGATGACGAACAGCAGCGCGAACAGCAGGAAGAACGGGACGGCCGTGCGGAACCCCAGCACGTCCCGGGCGAAGGTCGCGTACCCGGCGACGAGGTTCTGCACGACGCCGAGGGCGAGCCCGCAGCCGAACGCCAGCGGGATCGAGCGCAGCCCGCCCAGGATCGCCGCCGTCGCCGACACCATCGTGATCATGATGAAGTCGCGGGCGCTGAGCCCGAGGACCGGCGCCGCCGCCATGCCCGCGACCGCCGCGATGGTGCCGCTCAGCATCCAGGCGGTGGTGGTGGTCCGGTCGGTGTCGACGCCGCGCAGGGACGCCAGCTCGCGGCGGTCCACGGTGGCGCGCATCGACAGGCCCAGCCGGGTGCCGTGCAGGACGAGCCACAGCGCCATCGCGGTCACCGCGGCCAGGACCAGGATCACGACCTGGTTGGAGTCGATGACGACACCGTCCATCAGCGTCCAGTGCCGGGTGGGGGAGGGGCCGAGCCCGGGGGCGCGGGCCACGTCGTGCCCGGACTCCAGGTCGAGTCCCAGGTCGACCACCAGCCGTTCGACGCCCCACAGGCCCAGCGCGGGCAGGGCGATCAGCAGGCTGATGGTGCCCACGACCCGCCCGGTCTCGTCGGCCTCGGCCAGGCGGTGGAACATCAGCCGGGCCAGCGCCCAGCCCAGCAGGACGCCGACCGTGGCGACCACGGTCACCGCCGACAGCCACACCGGCCAGTGCAGGCTGGCCACGAGCTGGAACAGGACGAAGGCGCCGAGGAACGCGACCGCGCCGTGACCGAAGTTGAAGACCCCTGAGGCGGAGTAGGCCAGCACGAGACCCGACGCGAGCAGCGCGTACAGGGCGCCGGACACCAGCCCGCTGAGGATGTAGCCGATCAGCTCCGGCATCGGGTCAGTTCCCCGCCGGGGTCACCGGGACGTTCGGGTGGCAGGTCAGCTCGCTGGCGACACGGTACGCGCCGTCCTTGATCTGGACGAGCGCGCTGCACCCGGTCGGGGCCAGGCGCATCGCCTTGCCGTTCAGCGCGCCGACGCCGGGACTGTTGCCGGTGAGCCGGTCGGCGGCGGCCGAGAACGTCTCGGGGGTGAGCTCGGGCCCGGTCTGCTGCAGGATGCGCAGGAAGAGGTCGGCGGACCAGTAGCCCTGACCCACGGAGGTGTCGAGTTCGGCGCCCGGCGAGGACTTGGCCACGTCGTCCCTGAGCTGCCTGGCCGCCGCGGAGCCCGACTCGAACGGGACGAACGGCACGTTGACGTAGGCGCCGTCCAGGGCGCGCACCAGCTCGGGGTTCTTGAGCAGCTTGGCCTGGTAGTCGGTCGCGTTGGTGAAGGCGCCCTTGAACCCGGCGGCCTTCAGCGCGCCGTACAGGCCCGCGTTGTTCGGGGTCTGCGTGGCGGAGAACACCACGTCGACGGGCTTGCCGCCGTTCGCGGTCATCAGCCGCCGCACCCATGGCGTCCAGTCCGACGGGACGGACGTGGCCGGAAGCGGCGCCTCGGCGTACACGACGCGGAACCCGGCGGCGATCGCCGCCTGCCGGATCGGGGCGACGCCCGCCTTGCCGCCGACGCTGTCGTGCGCGATCACCGCGGCCGTCTTGCCGTCCGCGCCGCCGATGACCTTGGCGAGCATCCGCTCCCACGCGGTCTGGGTCATGCCGTTGGGCGGCGCGGTGTAGCAGCCGCCCATGCCCATGCCCCAGGCGTTGCCGCAGAACGGCGGGCTCACCGCGTGCCCGATGAACGGGACCTTGTTCTGCACGAGGTACGCGGCGCCGCTGAAGGTCGTGGAGTAGGCCGGCACGACGGCGAACACCTTGTCCTGGGTGGTCAGCTTGCGGGCGCCCGCCAGGTTGCGTCCCGGGTCGTTGCCGTCGTCCTCGGCGCCGCCGTAGTCGATCAGCCGGCAGTGGACGCCGCCCTCGCGGTTGGCGCGGTCGAACCGGGCCTTGGCGCCGATGTCGTTGCCGGCGAAGCTGACCCCGGCGGGGCTGGTCTTCAGGAGCAGACCGCGGACCTTCACGCTGGTCTTGGTGACGCCCCGCGCGCCCTCGCTGTTGCGCGAGGGGTCGCAGTCAAGCTTGGCCGACGGGCCCGTGGACGCGCGGTTGCCCGCGTCACTACAGGCCGCGAGGCTTGCCAGGGGCAGCGTCAGGCAGGTGGCGAGGACGGCCGCTCTCTTCATGGTGGGTTCTCCGTTGTTCGCAGCACGGGGTGGTGGAGGCACGGTGCTTTACCAATGCCATTGGTATGTTGGCCACGCCTAGTCGGAGCGAGTGTCGAGGAGTTCCATGGCCGGGACGGGAAAGCCACGAGCCGATCGCGCGGCGGTGCTGGAGGCCGCCTGCCGCGTCACCGACCGCGACGGGATGGACGGGCTCACCCTGGCGTCGGTGGCGGCCGAGCTCGGCCTGCACTCCTCGTCCCTCTACAACCACGTGGACGGACTGGAGGGGCTGCGCAAGAGCGTCACGGTCGCCGCGCTGGCCGAGCTCAGCGAGCGGCTGCGGGACGCGGTGCTGGGACGCGGCGGCGCCGCCGGGATGCGGGCGATCGCCGACGCCTACCGCGCCTACGCCGCCGAGCGTCCGGGGCGGTTCCGCGCTGCCACGAGCTGGCACCTGTGGTGCCGCTGGGAGGAGGTCCAGGACGCCGCGGACGGAGGACTGCGGGCCATTCACGCCGTCATCTCCTCCTTCGGTCTGGAGGGGATCGCGCTGCGGCACGCCGCCCGCGCGTACACCTCCGCGCTGATCGGGTTCATCCAGGCCGCGGACCACGCCTTCACGGCTCCGCCGAGCGCGGAGGGGACGTTCGACTACCTGGTGAGCCTGTTCTCCGATGCGTTCGCGGCGGGCCGCTGGCCGGCTTCCAACGGCTAGCGTAGATTTACCATGGTCATTGGTTTATTTTCCAGGACCGTACCTCAGTCTCCGTGACCGAGCAAGAGCTTGTTTTTTCTGGGCGACCGTCCTACCGTCCTGGTCAACGCATTGCACGCCGCGAACCCCGAACCCTCGCGGCATATGAAGCGATGTTGGGAGATCACCAGTGTCCTTGGCCGTCACCTACGCCCGCGAGGACGGCGTCGCCGTCATCACGCTCAACCGCCCGCACGCGCGCAACGCCCTCAACCGGGCCGTCCTGGACGGGCTGTGGGAGGCGCTGCACAGGTTCGACGCGGACGACGACGCGAAGGTCATGGTCCTCACCGGCGCGGGCGACGCCTTCTGCGCCGGCGCCGACCTGCGGGAGCTGCGCACGCTCGGCGGCCGGGAGGAGATGCCCGACTACCCCGTGCTCGGGACCAACATCCACGTCGCGAAACCGGTCATCGCCGCGGTCAACGGCGTCGCCTACGGGGGCGGCTTCGTCCTGGCGCAGATGTGCGACCTGTGCGTGGCAGCCGACCACGCCCGCTTCGCCGTCGCCGAGGCCCGCTGGGGACGCACGATGGTCGGCAACGCCCCGCTGCTGCCGATGATCCCGCCGCGCGTCGCGATGGAGCTGTTCCTCACCGCCGAGCCCATCGACGCGGAGCGGGCACACCAGATCGGCCTGGTCAACCGGGTCTTCCCGGCCGAGGGACTGCGGGAGGGCGCGCTCGCGATGGCGCGGGTGATCGCGGGCAACGCGCCGCTGAGCGTCCGCGCGGCCAAGGCCATGGTCGCGGCGGCCATCAACGGGCCCGCCAAGGAGCTGCGGGCCGTCGCCGAGGAGGTGTTCGCGCCCGTCTTCGCCAGCGAGGACGCGCGGGAGGGACCGCGCGCGTTCGCCGAGGGGCGTCCACCGCGATGGACGGGACGGTGACGCCGTGACCGGGCGCGACGCCAACATGCGTCTCCTGCTGCGGCCCTCGTCGGTCGCGATCGTGGGCTGCTCGCCCGTCGCGTCCGGCAAGCTCAGCTCCTGGCCGCTGCGCGGGCTGCTGCGGCACCGGTCGCCGGTGGACATCTACCCCGTGAACCCGCGGTACGAGGAGATCGACGGGCTGCGCGCCTACCCCTCGCTGCGCGAACTTCCCGTGACGCCCGATCTCGCGCTGGTCGTCGTCCCGGCCGGGGCGGTGATGGACGTCCTGGAGACGGCGGAGGAACGCGGCGTCCCGGCGGCGGTCGTGTACGGGGCGGGACCCGCGGGGGAGCCGCCGCCGACACTGGACGACCGGGTCCGCGCGTTCGCCGGTCGCTCGTCCATGGCGGTCTGCGGGCCCAACACCAACGGGATCGTCAACGTCACCGACGGGATCGTCTGCGGCCTCGCCCCGTACGCGCAGCTCAGCGACCGCCTCCCGGCCGGCGACATCGCCCTGGTCTCGCAGAGCGGCGCGCTGATCAGCTCGCTGGTGCTGCGGCTGACCGCGGCGGGACTCGGGCTGACCTGCTCGATCGCGGTCGGCAACGCCGTCGTCCTCGGCGTCGGCGACTACCTGCGGCTGCTCGCGGCCGACGAGCGCACCAAGGTGATCGTCGTCTATGCCGAGGGCGTCGCCGACCGGGACGGGTTCCTCGCCGGGGCGGACGCCGCGATCGCCGCCGGAAAGCCGGTGATCGTGTTCAAGGCCGGGCGTTCGGCCGAGGGCGGCGCCGCGGCGGCCGGGCACACCGGGGTGCTCGCCGGGCCCTACGACGCCTTCGCCGCGGTGTGCGAGCGCCACGGCATCGTCCTCGCCGACTCGGTGGAGGAGATCGCGGCGCTCGCCGCGCTGCTGCGGGGACGGTCGCGCCGCGGCGGCGGACGGGTCGGGATCGTGTCCGGGTCGGGCGGCGTCGGGGTGATCCTGGCGGACGAGGCGAGACGGGCCGGTGTCGAGGTGCCGCCGCTCGCGGACGCGACCGCCGGCCGGCTGTCGGGCCTGCTCGCGCGCAGCACCCCGCGCAACCCGCTCGACCTGACCGACCAGGTCGTCGGGGACGTGGAGCTGACCAGGCGGGTGCTGGCGGCCGTCGCGGACGACCCCGGCGTGGACCATCTGGTGTTCGGCGTCCTGCATGGCCCGCAGGCGATCCAGGACCGGATGAAGCGGGACCTGGAGGCCGTGGCCGCGTCCGGCGCCGACGTCATCGCGTACACGGCGACCGGCACGACCGCCGACCGGGAGCCCATCCTGGCGGGCGCCGGGATCCCGGTCATCGACAACGCCCCGGCCCTGTTCTCGTCCCTGGCCAAGGTGACCGCCCCGGAGCCCCGTCCGGCGCGGCCGGTGCCGCACGACCCGGCCGCCGCCGAGGAGGCCCGCGCGCTCTGGTCCGCCGTGCCGCCCGGCGGGCGGATGCCGGGGGACGCGGCGTGGCGGCTCCTGGAGCTGTACGGGATACCGGCGGCGCGCGAGCATCCCGTCACCGATGCGGCACACGCCCGCGAGGTCGCCGGCAGGCTCGGGTATCCGGTCGCCCTCAAGGTCGGCGAGGTCGCGCACCGCACGGACGAGGGGCTGGTCCGCCTGGGACTCGACGGCCCCGAGGCCGTGGAGCGCGCGCATGACGAGCTGGCGCCCGCGGGGACCGTCGTGGTGCAGAAGATGGCCGCCGCCGGGCACGAGCTGATCGCGGCCGTGCGCCACGAACCCGAGTCCGGACCGTACGTGCTGGTCGGGACGGGCGGCGTCTACACCGAGGTGCTCCGGGACACCGTCCTGATCGCCCCGCCGTTCGACCGCGACCACGCCCTGGAGGCGATCGGCCGGATGCGCGGTGCCGCCCTGCTGAACGGCGTCCGCAACACCGGGAAGGCCGACGTCGGCGCGGTCGCCGACGTGCTGGTGTCCCTCGCCGGGCTCGGTGCCGCGATGACCGGCGCGCGGGCGTCGTCCCTGGAGATCAACCCGCTGATCGTCGGCGGCCGCGGCGCCATCGCCGTCGACGTCCTGGCCACCAAGGGGAGATGAGAGTGCACTACACCGAGGAGCAGGAGGCGCTGCGCGCCGCCGTCCGCGACTTCGCCCGGAGAGAACTGCCGCCGGGCTTCGCGCGGGAATGCGACGAGCGCGGGCGGCCGCCCCTCGACGTCTACCGGCGCTTCGCCGACGCCGGGTTCCTCGGCATCGGGATCCCGGAGGAGTACGGCGGCGCCGGCGGCGACATCGTCGAGATCACCATCGTCCTGGAGGAACTGGCGAGGGCCATGCAGTCCTTCGCCAGCCTCGTGTACCGCAGCCCCATCCACGCCGGGCAGGGCCTGCTCACCTACGGGACCGAGGAGCAGCGCAAGCGCTACCTGCCGGGGATCGCGTCCGGCCGGCTGCTGTTCTGCTTCAGCCTGTCGGAGCCGCAGGCCGGATCGGACGCCGCCGCGATCAGGCTGCGCGCCGAGCGGGACGGCGACTCCTACGTCATCAACGGCCAGAAGCAGTTCTCGACCGGCGCCCACTACAGCGACTACGTGATCCTGGCGACCCGCACGTCCGACGGGGCGCGCAGGCACGAGGGCATCAGCCTGTTCGTCGTCGATCTGAAGAGCCCGGGGATCACGATCGAGCCGATCCCGACGCTGGGCGACCGCGCCAACGGCACCAACATGGTCTTCTACGACGACGTGCGGGTGCCCGCGTCCAACCTGCTGGGGGAGGAGGGCGAGGGCTGGCGGCTGCTGATGGTCAACCTGGAGCGCGAGCGGCTGAGCAGCGCGCCGATCAGCGTCGGGGCCAGTGCCGCCGCCTTGGAGCAGGCCCTGGAGCACGCGCGGACGCGCGAGCAGTTCGGCAGGCCGATCGGCGCCTTCCAGGCGGTCGCGCACCAGCTCGCCGACGTGGCCGCCGACATCTACATCGGGCGGCTGCTCACCCACGACGTCGCGCACAGGATCGCGCGGGGGGAGCGCTGCGTGTTCGAGGCGTCGGTCGCCAAGCTGTTCTGCACCGAGATGTTCAACCGCGCCGCGTACACGGGCATGCAGGTGATGGGCGGCACCGGCTACACCATGGACAGCGACATGCAACTGCACTTCCGCAACGCCCGGCTGGGCACCATCGGCGCCGGCTCGTCCGAGGTCATGCGGAACGTCATCGCCAAGGAGATCGGGCTCCCCCGCGCCTGAGGAGGCATCATGACCGACCGTGACGAAGGACCGGCCGAGCGGAGCGGCATCGGAGACGTGACGGTGATCGGCATCGTGGAGACCACGATGGCCTTCCCGATGACCCAGGCGTTCGTCGGCCTGGACGGGGAGGAGGACGCGCTCGGCACGCTGCGCGAGGACCTGCCGCCGTCCCTGTTCGACGAGCAGGGGACGCCGCTGATGGTCTTCCGCAGCCACGTCCTGCGCACCCCGCACAGCCTGATCGTCGTCGACACCTGCTGGGGGAACGGCAAGGAACGCCGGCTGGACCCGTACGCGCACATGCTCGACACCGGCTACCTCACCGCGCTCGCCGCGGCGGGCGTCGATCCGGCCGACGTGGACTACGTCTTCAACACCCACCTGCACCAGGACCACGTCGGCTGGAACACGCGGTGGACGGGCGACGCGTGGGAACCGACCTTCCCCAACGCCACGTACCTGTTCGTCCGGTCCGAGTACGAGCACTGGACGACGGTGCCGTCAGGGCAGTACGGGCACGACTCGTTCGCCGACAGCGTCATGCCGGTGGTGAAGGCCGGACGGCACCGCTTCGTCGACCCGGGCTTCGCGATCGACGACACCGTGCGGATCGTCCCGCTGACCGGCCACACCCCCGGCCACTGCGGACTCCACGTCACCTCGGGCGGGCAGGAGGCGGTGTTCAGCGGCGACCTGTTCCACACCGCCTACCAGTTCCCGCGCCCGCATTGGCGGATCGTCTCCGAGCACGACCCAGCGGAGGCACTGGCCACCAGGACCGCCTTCCTGGCACGCTTCGCCGGCACCGACGTGCGCGTGTTCCCGGCCCATTTCAACGCCCCCAGAGGCGGCAGGATCACCCGCCGGGGGGAGTTGTACGGGTTCGTCCTCTCCGGCTAGGGGGTGTCGGCCACCACCGTGTTGGTGACCTCGCCCAGGCCCCTCGACGGCGACGGTGATGGTGTCGCCGACCTGGGCCGGGCGGACGCCCGATAACCGGCTCAAAGGAACGCGACGGCCGCGATCGGTCGCCTACGATGCCCATCGGTCGGCCCATCGACCGCCCCCGGGTCACCCCCTCGGGTTCCGCGGGCGTGCCATCGGAATAGCGGGACCGCCAGCATTCTCTGACCAGTACAGCCAGGGCCCGCGGTGGTACGGATGCTGGTGCGGCCGGCCTGCCGTCCCCCTCGCGCGTGGGAGGTTTGTCATGAGCAGCGACGAGTCTTCGCGTCCATCGGACAGGCCGGAGAAGGATCCGATGGAGGACATCGACACCAGCGTCCCGCAGTCGGCCCGCATCTGGAACTACTGGCTGGGCGGCAAGGACAACTACGCCGTCGACCGGGCGGCCGGCGACCAGGTGTTGCGGGTCTACCCGGAGATGCCGGACGCGGCCCGCGCCGCCCGGCACTTCATCGTCCGCGTCGTCCGGTACCTGGCGGGGGAGGCCGGAATACGCCAGTTCCTCGACATCGGGACCGGGCTGCCGACGGTCGACAACACCCACGAGATCGCGCAGCGCGTCGCCCCCGAGGCCAAGATCGTGTACGTGGACAACGACCCCCTGGTGCTGGCGCACGCCCGCGCCCTGCTGACCGGCTCGGCCGAGGGCGTCACCGTCTACATCGACGCCGACCTGCATCAGCCCGAGACGATCCTGGAGCAGGCCGGGCGCACTCTCGACTTCGACCGGCCCACCGCCCTCATGCTGATGGGCATCCTCGGCCACATCGACGACGACGAGGCCCTGTCGATCATCCCGCGCCTCATGGACCGCCTGGCGCCGGGCAGCCACCTCGGGATCTACGACTTCACCGACACCAGCGAGGGGGTCAGGAACGCCGAGCGGCTCTACGAGGAGAGCGGCACGCTCCCCTACCACCCCCGCCCGATCGAGAAGATCGAGGGCTTCTTCCGCGGCCTGGACCTGGTGCCTCCGGGGGTGGTGCACGTCCCCGACTGGCGGCCCGACCCCTCCCCGTTCACCGGCCCGCGCGTGGACGTGGCGGGCGGCGTCGCCCGCAAGCCCTGAGCCCTGTGGCCCTGAGCCCTCAGGCCACCGGGACGCGCTGGGTCAGATAACGCTCGAACCAGCGGACCGCCAGGCCCGTCACCACGTCCAGCGTGCCGGGCTCCTCGAACAGGTGCGACGCCCCCGGTACCACCTCCAGCCGGTGCATGGCGTTGTGCATGCGCCCGGCCGCGTCGTCGTTGAGCCTCAGCACCTGGGGATCGCGGGCACCGACGATCAGCAGCACCGGCGCGCTCACCCGTTCCAGCGCGGGCCCGGCCAGGTCGGGACGGCCGCCGCGCGACACCACGGCGGCGACGTGCTCGGCACGCTCGGCGGCGGCGGCCAGCGCGCCCGCCGCACCGGTGCTGGCGCCGAACAGCCCGATCGGGAACCCGGCCGTCGGCGGCGCGTCCACCAGCCAGTCGATCGCCCCGACCAGCCGCCGGGTCAGCAGGCCGATGTCGAAGCGCAGCTCGCCCGTCCCGCGGTCGATCTCCTCCTCCTCCGCGGTGAGCAGGTCGATCAGGAGGGTGCCGATCCTCGCCTGGTTGAGCCCCTCCGCGACGGCGCGGTTCCGCGGGCTGTGCCGGGAGCTGCCGCTGCCGTGCGCGAAGAGCACCACGCCGAGCGGCTGGTCGGGCAGGGCCAGATCGCCCGGCAGCGCGGCGTCCTCGAGATCAATGGTCACGTCGGCGATGTTCATACCTCGGGGCTACCCCTCCACCCATGGCCCATGCCGCGCGTCCCACCTGCGGAGACGTGCCCGACCGGACGATCAGGAGCGTGCATGCATGGAGGGACGGGGGGTAGCCACGCGATATGGACATCGCCGAGGAGGCGCCGTACCGGTTCAGGATCGAGCCGTCCGGCGCGATGCGGGTCCCCGGTGTGGTGTTCGCGTCGCGGGAGCTGCTGCGCTCCGCGGGTCAGGCCCTCGACCAGGTGGCCAACGTCGCGACGCTGCCGGGGGTGGTCGGCGCCTCGTACGCCATGCCGGACATCCACTGGGGGTACGGTTTCGCCATCGGGGGCGTGGCCGCCACCGATCCGCGGGAGGGCGGCGTGGTGTCGCCCGGCGGCGTCGGCTTCGACATCTCGTGCGGGGTCCGGCTGCTGGCCGCCGACCTGGACTTCTCCGGCCTCGCATCGGTGCTGGATCGGGTCATGGACGGGCTCGACCCGGCCATCCCGCGCGGCATGGGACGTGGGGCCGTACGGCGGCTGTCCGGCAGCGAGGAGCTGACCGGCATCCTCACCGGCGGCTCCCGGTACGTGGTGGAGCGGGGCGAGGGCGACGAGCGCGACCTGCTGCGCTGCGAGGACTCCGGGGCGGTCGCCGACGCCGACCCCGGCCAGGTCGGCCGGCGGGCGCTGGAACGGGGCGCCCAGCAGGTCGGCAGCCTCGGCTCGGGCAACCACTTCCTCGAACTCCAGCGGGTCGCGGAGGTGTACGACCCGGCGGTCGCCGAGGCGTTCGGGCTGAGCCTGAACCAGATCTGCGTCATGATCCACTGCGGGTCGCGCGGTCTCGGCCACCAGATCTGCACCGACCACGTCCGGGCGATGGAGAGGCGGATGCCCGCGCACGGCATCCAGGTGCCCGATCGGCAGCTCGCCTGCGCCCCCGTCGAGTCCGACGAGGGCCGCGCCTACCTGGGCGCCATGGCCGCGGCGGCGAACTACGGCCGCGCGAACCGGCAGTACCTGGCCCAGGCGGCGCGGGAGGTGTTCAAGCGGATCGCCGGTGCGCGGCTCGACCTGGTGTACGACGTCTCGCACAACCTCGCCAAGCTGGAGGAGCATCAGGTCGACGGGGAGCGGCGGCGGCTGTGCGTCCACCGCAAGGGCGCCACGCGGGCGCTCCCGCCGGGCCACCCCGACCTGCCCGCCGATCTCGGCACGGTGGGGCAGCCGGTGCTGATCCCCGGGACGATGGGCACCTCGTCGTACGTCCTGGTCGGCGTGCCGGGCGCGCCCGCGTTCGCCTCGACCTGCCATGGCGCCGGGCGCGTCCAGAGCCGCCACAAGGCCGCCCGCGGGGTCAGCGGCAAGCAGCTGCGGGCGACGATGGAGGCCGACGGCATCGCGGTGCGGCCGTCGTCATGGCGCGGCCTGGCCGAGGAGGGCCCGGCGGCGTACAAGGACGTGTCCGCGGTCGTCGAGGCCAGCGAGGGCGCGGGCCTGTGCCGCAAGGTCGCGCGCCTGGCCCCGGTCGGCGTCGTCAAGGGCTGACGGGCGCGCCTGTCCCGGCTCGTCAGACGTCGATGGTGACCGCGCAGGACCAGCCGCCGTCGTTCCGGCCGAAGCGCAGGTCGTGCAGCGACACCGCCTTGGGCACCGCGCCGACCGGCCGGGCCTGCGCGGCGTCGCCGACCGTCAGCCCGCCCGTGAGCCCGCCGTCCGGCGCCGGCTCGAACCGGCCCTCCAGGACGATCTCACCCGCGACCTCCAGCAGGTAGATCACCTCGTCCAGGACGGTCACGAGCAGGTCCGCGTCCGGCCCCGGCGGGACGTCCAGCGGCACGCGGCGTCGCGGGCGGACCTCGGCGGTGTCGGCGAAGCACTCCACCAGGCCCCGCACCGCTTCGGCGACGCAGGACTCCCTGGACGGCCCCCATGCCTCGATGCGGACGTCCGCGGTGTGCGGGACGGCGCGGTGCCCGGCCTCGCCGCCCTGACCACCGCGACCGGCGGGGCTCAGCGGCGGCTCCCCGTCTCGCGCAGCTCGGCGACCGGGTGCTCGCCCTCGGTGGACAGCCGGTACTCGGCGCCGTACATCTGCCGGTGCTGGTCGATCACGCGCTCGCTCGGCGGCCTGCCGTCCCCGTTGATCTCCCGCTGCATCCTCTCGAACCGCTCGTGCGCCTCGTGGACGTACCCGGCGCCCAGGGTGGTCAGGTCGATCTGGGTGGCCAGCAGGTTCCGCACGAACTCCTTGTTCGGCTCGAAGGTGACCGGGGCGGGCAGCTCGTCCGCCAGCACGCTCTCCGGGTCGCGGCCGTCGTGGCGGCGCATCAGGTCGCAGGCGATCCGCAGGTGCTCCAGCTCCATGTTCAGGTGCAGCTCCCAGATCCCCTTCACGCCCGGGTCGGTCTCGGTCTCCATGAACGAGTGGTACAGGTAGCACTCGTTGTACTCGTGGTTGACCAGCCGCTCCCACCAGGTCTCGCCCGGGTCCACCAGGGACTCGTAGTGGGTGACGTGCTCCTCCTCCACCAGCCCGATCTCCTGGTAGAGCTGGCGCGCGATCGGCTCCATGTACATCGGGCCGACGTTCATGTAGAAGTTCATCGTCTGCTGCTCGGCCGACATGATGGTCAGCGCGTGCAGCTTGGAGATCGGCTCCGTGGTGTTCCGGTCGTAGGGGTCGCGAACGTTGTCGGCCGGGTCGCGGTGGTGCCGGGCGGTGGGCCGCCCGGGGATCATCTCGGTCAGGTCGCCGATGACCTTCTCGGCCTTGCGGTGCTCGATCATCTCGTACAGGTTGGCGTACCGGTACAGGTGGTCGAAGTCCTCCAGCACCCCGAACTCGTACGCCTGCCTGAGGTACGGGTCGGGTTCCATGCGCGCGACCCAGCCGGTGAGGTCCACCGCGACCTGCTCGTAGGCGATGGTGGTCTCCAGGACCGAGGCTTGGCCGGGCAGCAGCCAGTTGACCGCCTTCTGCTGCTGTTGCTCGATGTAGCGCACCTCGGCGAGTTGCCGCTTGACCTCCGGGTCCGGGCAGATCCGGTTGAAGTGGTGGCTGAACATGATCGCCTCCACCTCGATGCCGTTCATCGTGATGATGCGGCACTTGGTGTACGGGTCGGCCCGGTCCGGGTCGACGGGCGCCACGTTGAGCTCGCTCCAGTTGCGGATCTGCCGGTCGAGCGGGATGCCCCGGTGTTCGAGCGGGTTGAACGCCAACGGATTCACCTTTCTTCGCCGGGACGGTGTGCCGTCCGGAGGCCGATGCATGCGCGCCCGTACCCCCGGCTCGTCCTTCCTCACGCGCCCGCCGCCGCGCTTTGCGGAGTGTTTGCAGGGCCGCCGGACGGGGGCGCCCCTTCCGCGGGTACGGGGCACGCACCATCCACCGGCCGATCAACGTGCAAGGGAGCACCGATGACCACGACACCCGCGGTCCCGCAGACCGACGACATCGTCGGGCTGCTGCGTGAGCAGCACGGCCGCATCCGGGACCTGTTCGACCTGACGCTCCGCTCGTCCGGGCAGGCCCGCGAGGACGCCTTCCAGGACCTGGTCCGGCTGCTGGCCGTCCACGAGACCGCCGAGGAGGAGATCGTGCACCCCACGGCGCGGCGCGCCCTGCCCGGCGGCGAGGGCATCGTGAACGACCGGCTGGAGGAGGAGCGCCGGGCCAAGGAGATGCTGGCCGAGCTGGACGGCATGGACACCGCCGACCCGGCCTTCCTGGACAAGCTGGACCGGCTCCGCATCGAGGTCCTGACGCACGCCCGCGCGGAGGAGCGCTACGAGTTCGACCGGCTCGGGGATGAGTTCACCGACGCCCAGCGCCGCGGTATGGCGGCGGCGGTGCGGGCGGCCGAGTCCATCGCGCCGACCCGCCCGCATCCGGGGACGGAGAGCGCCACCAAGAACCTTCTCGCCGGACCGGCGGTGGCGATGGCCGACCGCGTCCGCGACTTCATCCGCGCGGCCCGCGACGGCGGTTAGCCCCGGCCGGCGACCGGGGTCTCACCAGCGCAGCAGGACGAGTTCGGCCGAGAAGCCGGGGCCCAGGGCCATCAGCAGGCCGGGCTCGTCCGCCGGCGGGCGCCGCCGCGCGATCGTCTCCTGGAGCACGTTCAGCACCGACACCGAGGAGAGGTTGCCGATCCGCTGCAGCGAGTCCCAGGTCAGGTCCAGCTCGCCGTCGTCGAGCGCGAGCACCTCCGCGATCTTCTCGATGACCTTCGGCCCGCCGGGATGGCACACCCAGGAGGACACCTGGTCCGGCGACAGCCCGTGCTCGCCCAGGAAGGAGGAGACGTCGTCGGCCAGGCACGCCTCGACCTGGTCGACCAGGTCGGCCGCCAGCACGATCCGGAAGCCGTGCTCGCCGACGTCCCAGCCCATCAGCCGTTCGGTCTCGGGATAGAGCCTGCTGCGGGTCGCCACCACCCGTGGACCCCGGCGGGCCTCGGCCGACCCGCCCCGCCCGGCCGCCTCCGCCTCCTCGCGCCGCCCGCCGATCGCCACCGCGGCCGCCGCGCCGTCCCCGAACAGGCCGCTGGCCACCAGGTTCGCCACCGAGTGGTCGTCCTGCTGGACGGTCAGCGAGCACAGCTCCACGCAGACCAGCACCGCCACCTGGTCCGGCCAGGCGCGCAGGTAGTCGTGCAGGCGGGACAGCCCGGCGGCCCCGGCGGCGCAGCCCAGCCCGAAGATCGGCACCCGCTTGACGTCCTCGCGCAGCCCGACCCGCTGTGCCAGGGCGGCGTCCAGCGAGGGAGTGGCCACCCCGGTGGACGAGCAGAAGACCAGCTGGTCGACCTGTCCGGGCGCGATCCCGGACGCCTCCAGCGCGCCGCGGACGGCCTGCTCTCCCAGCCGCAGCGCGGTGCCGATGTAGAGGTCGTTGGCGGCGGTGAAGCCCTTGAGCTTCTCGTACTCCTCGATCGGCAGGGCCAGGTTCCGACCCGACACCCGCGCGGCCTCGTGGAAGCGCCGCAGCAGGCGCTCGTCGGCCTCCGCCCACGCCGCGACCGCCTCGGTGATCTGGTGCTGGTCGTAGTGATGTTCCGGTAGGACGGTCTCTACGGCTGCCACACGCATGCATTCCCCCCGAGTTCCCGCGCTCGATTACTGGTCGTCCGGCCCGTGTCAGCTCTCGCCTTCGAAGAGCGTGGTCACCGACCCGTCGGTGAAGACCTCCCGGATGGCGCGGGCGACCAGCGGCGAGATCGACAGCACGGTGAGGTCGTCGAAGTGGAAGCCCGGGGGGAGCGGCAGCGTGTCGGTGATGATCAGACGGGAGACGGCGGACGCGGCCAGCCGCTCGGCGGCGTCCCCGGAGAACACCCCGTGCGTCGCCGCGGCGATGATCTCGGCGGCGCCGCGGGCCGCGAGCGCCTCGGCCGCCCGCACGATGGTGCCGCCCGTGTCGATCATGTCGTCGACGATGACGCAGGTGCGCCCGGCGATCTCGCCGACCACGTCCTGCACGCTGATCTCGCTGGGACGGGACGGATCCCGGCGCTTGTGGATGATCGCCAGCGCGCAGCCGGCCCGGTCGGTCCACCGCTCGGCCACGCGCACCCGTCCCGCGTCCGGCGCCACGATCGTCAGCTCGGACGACCCGACCAGCCGCGCGACATGGTCGGCCAGCAGCGGCATCGCGTGCAGATGGTCCACCGGGCCGTCGAAGAACCCCTGGATCTGGGCGGTGTGCAGATCGACGACCATGAGCCTGTCGGCCCCCGCCGCCGTGAACAGGTCGGCCATCAGCCGGGCCGACACCGGCTCCCGGCCCCGGTGCTTCTTGTCCTGCCGCGCGTACCCGAAGAACGGCGCCACCACCGTGATCCGCTCGGCCGACGCGCGTTTCAGCGCGTCCACCATGATCAGCTGTTCCATGATCCGGTGGTTGATCGGCGCGGTGTGGGCCTGGAGCACGAACGCGTCGCAGCCGCGGACCGACTCCTCGTACCGCGCGTAGATCTCGCCGTTGGCGAAGTCCTTCAGCTCCGCCGGGGTCACCCCGGTGCCGAGCCGCCCGGCCACGTCCTCGGCGAGTTCCCGATGCCCGCGGCCGGAGAACAGCATCAGCTTCCGCTCACCGGTCGCCTTGATCCCAGTCATCCGGATGCTCCGCTCGGCGTCCGTTCGGGCCGGCCATTGCCCTCCCTTGAACGATGGTCTGCTCGGCGCTGGTCTGCGATCACGTCACGCAGCCTCCTACCCGGGTGACCGCCCATAACACCGCGCGGCCCCGTCGCCGGTCCCGCGGCATGGTGCCGGGCTCGGCCGCCGAGCTAGTCCGCGCGCTTGGCGACCTCGTCCAGCGACCGGAGGAACGCCTGGGTCGCGGGGCTGGGGTTGAACGCGCTCCAGACCAGGTACTCGACCCGGGAGGGCCCGTCGATGACCGGGACCGTCGCCAGGCCCGGGTAGTTCCCGGTGATGGCCGAGGGCAGCAGCGCGATCGCCAGCCCCTGGCGCACGATCCGGACGAGCAGGTCCGGCGCCGTGACCTCGAAGGCGACGTCGCGCACGAGGCCGGCCGCCGCGAAGGCACGGTCGCTCTGGGCGCGGCCGGGGGAGTGGGCCGGGAAGTCCACGAAGGTCTCCTCGGCGAGCCGCCGGAGACCGACCCCGGCCTCGCCCGCCAGCGGATGCGTGGCCGGGACGACGGCGACGAGCCGGTCGACGGCGAGCCGCCGCACCCGCACGCCCCGGGGCCGGTCGCCCTCCGGCAGCCCGAGCGCCGCGACGTCCAGCTCGCCGGACGCCACCTGCGCGGTGAGCCGGTCGCTGCCGCCCACGCGCAGGCTGATCCGCACCTCGGGATGCCGTGCGCGGAAATGCTGGAGCACGGCGGGCATGTCGATGGCCGCGACGGTGGGGATGACGCCGACCGCGAGCCTGCCTCGTACCAGGCCCACCGCGGCGGCGGCCTCGGCCACGGCGCGCTCCGCCGCTTCGAGCGCCTGCCGCGCCGACGGGAGGAACGCCTCCCCGGCGGGGGTGATCTCGACCCGGCGGCTGGTGCGCGCGAACAGCTTCACGCCGAGCTCGCGTTCGAGGTTCGCGACCCGCTGGCTCAGCGCGGACTGCGCGATGAAACACCGCTCGGCGGCACGGGTGAAGTTGCGGGTCTCCGCCACCGCGACGACGTACCGCAACTGCTGAAGATCCATCTATTCATCTTAGAAACCGATGGATGCGATAAGAACCATATGTTGGACAGATGGTCGGGAGCGGCCGAGACTTCCGTGCATGACCACCATCACGGCACCCGCCCAGCGGCGGGCGCGGCCCGTGGGCGGGAACGGCCGAGGCCGTCCCGGCCGCCACGCCGCGCTCGTCGCCGTGACCGCCCTGGCCCCGACGGCGTGGGGCACCACCTACTCGGTGACCACCGAACTGCTGCCTCCAGGCCATCCGCTCTTCGCGTCGCTGATGCGCGCGCTGCCCCTCGGCCTGCTCGCCGTCGCGCTCTCCCGGACGCTGCCACGCGGCGACTGGTGGTGGAAGGCCCCGGTGCTCGGCGTCCTCAACATCGGCGCGTTCTTCCCGCTGCTCTTCCTCGCGGCCGAGCGGCTGCCCGGCGGTGTCGCGGCGACCCTGGGCGCGGCACAGCCGCTGATCGTGGCGGGGCTGGCCGTCGCCGTGCTGCGGGAGCCGCCCTCGTCCTGGCGGTTCGCATGGGGGACGGCCGGAGTCGTCGGGGTCGGCCTCGTCGTGATCGGTCCCGGCGCGGGACTCGACGCGACGGGCGTCCTCGCGGGGCTCGGCGGAGCCGCCGCCATGGCGACCGGCGTGACGCTCACCAAACGCTGGGGACGACCGGCGGGGGTGGGCCCGCTGACGCTCACCGCCTGGCTGCTCTCCAGCGGCGGGTTGTTCCTTCTCCCTCTGGTGCTGCTCTTCGAGGGCGTGCCCGCCCAGATCGGCGCACCGGCCGTCGCGGGCTATCTCTGGCTCGCCACCATCGGGGGCCTGGTCGCCTACGTGCTCTGGTTCCGGGGCATCGGGCGCCTGCCGGTCACCGCGACCGCGCTCCTCGGCCTGCTGTCCCCGCTGGTCGCCGCGCTTGTGGGCATGGTGCTGCTGGGCGAGGTCTTCACGCCCCTCCAGGTCGCCGGATTCGTCCTGGCGCTGTCCGCCCTGGTCGCGGGCCAGTTCAACCCCTCGTTGAACGTGCGACGGCCATAAGTTCGCGGGGCCTCCCGGCCGGAGGGGCGACCGGGAGGGGACGTTCGGGGCCGCTCACAGGAGACGACGTCCCTGAAGCGGTCTACAGGCCGGACGTGCGGGCGGCCTCGGCGCCCTCGGCGAACATGGCGCGGAAGGTGATGGGCCCCACCAGGCCGTCACTGTCGATGGACTTGCGCGTCTGGAAGTTCCTGACGGCCGTCGTGGTGCGGCTGCCGTAGATCCCGTCCACCGGGATGGCGTCGCCCAGGATGTTCAGCGCGTGCTGAAGGCCCCTGACCAGGTGGGAACGGCGGTCTCCCGGACCGGCGACACCGTGGTCGTAGCGCATCGCGAGCCAGGTCTCCGCGTCGATCCTCCCCGTCTTCGGAAGGTCCCGGGCGTCCTGGTACCTGCCGACGGCGGCGGCCGGCTCCGCGTCGAAGGCGTCGGCATCGGTGCCGCAGTCGTCGAAGAAGCCGAACTGGGTCAGGAAGCACCGGGCCGACGTGACCCGGTAGCCGGTGTCGCCCTGCTGGAGCACGACCCACGGCTGGGCCTCGATGGCCGACACGACCCGCCGGTCGGTCCTGGGGCCGTCCGCGTGCGCGGCTCCCATCGTCCCGGCGCCCAGCACGGCCGCGACCAGAATCGCGGCAAGGCGCAGTGCGATCTTCATGCATCCTCCTTTTCCGAGTTGCCCTGCGTACTCAGAAAGGGGACGCCCTCTCACCTCGGAGAGTTCATGGGAATGCCTTGATAATCTACCGAAAATTGACCTCGGGACGCGCCGACATCCGATCTTGTTGGGAGGTTTACCGATTTACTAGGCCGCTAGGCGTCTTTGAGTGACAGGTAATGTTTGCGGGTCTCGGGGCCGAGGCGTTCGATCGCGGTCCGCAGCATGACGCGCGGCATCGTGGCCGCGTGCCGGTCGAGGAAACCGGTCAGCCGCCCGGGGTCCTTCTTGCCCGCCTCGCGCAGCACGCCTCCGACGACCTTGTGCACGAGGTCGTGGTCATCGGCGACGAGGAGCTCGGCGAGCGCGAAGGCGTCGTCCACCTGGCCTTTCCGGATGAACCACAGCGTGGAGAACATCGCCACCCGGCGCTCCCACCACTTCGGCGAGCGGGCCAGGGTGTACAGGACGTCGCGCGGCCCGTCCATCAGATGGCCGCCGATGACCTTGTGCGCGCTGACGTCCACCAGGTCCCAGGTGTCGATCCGGTCGATGCGGCGCAGGTACAGCTCGTACAGCTCCCGTCGCCGGTCCGCGGACGTCCGCTTGGCCACCGCCTGGTGACCCATGATGCTCACGGCGCCGACCCGCACCTCGTGGATCGTGCTGTCGAGCAGCTTGTCGATCTCGCCGGGCGGCAGCGCGGCGTACTCCTTGGCCAGCGCGAAGACCTGGCCCATTCGCACGCCCAGGAAGTCGTTGCCGGTACGGAAGAAAGCGCCGGTTCCTCTCCACGTCCACCTGCGTGCGTTCCTTCGGCGCCTGCTCCTTCAACGCCTCCACGAACGCCTCGGCGCTCATCTCAGCGGGCCCATTGCGTCCAGCCACGGGCCACCACCCCTTCCACCCCTGCCGACTTCCACCCATACCGACCCGGAGCGCCGCGAAAATTCATCGGCGCCCGCGGCCTCGCCGCCGGGGTGGGAGCTGACCCTCGCGTCGGGGGCTACACGCTGTCCAGGTATGGACGACTTACCGTGACGGTGCCATGACGTTATGTTGACTTAGGTCTATTGTGCGGCTTATGTATCGGCGCGTCGTCGAGTTGGAGCTTGAGGCCGCGGATTGGCTGGAGCAGCTCTACACCGCGGACTTCGCCGTGGCGGCGTTCTTCCTGGGGCTGCTGGGCGTCTACGGTGCGCTGGAGGTCCCGCCGTTCACACGGCGATTGTCCGGACGGGTGCGGCGCTTGCAGGTGGTGCAGTTCTACCTCGGGTTCGTGCCCGTCGGGCTGACGTACTGGTGTACGGCCCCGAGCCGCACGGTGGTGCTGACCGTGTGGCGAACGGCCAGGCTTCCCGAGTCCTGCGAACGGGAACGGGCCCGCAGGGCATTGGAGGCGTGCGCACCGCACGAGCCGGAGCGACACGAGTCGTGGGCGAGCCTCCGCGACAGGAGGATGCGCGAACCGGGCGCAGCCGCGTTCTACGCCGACACCGCGCTGGCGGTCGGCTTCGGGCAGCGGGTTCGGCGCAGCCGCCTGCGCGGCGGGCTGAGCGTCGAGGGGCTGGCCACGGCCGCCGACACCACCGGCGAGGTCATCGCACGGTGCGAGGCCGGAGGCGTCGATCCCCGGACGCCCGTGGCGAACCGCATCGCCGCCGCGCTGGGCCTCCAACCGCCATGGCCGTCGCACCCTCCCGGCCGCCTGGCCGGGAGGGCGCCGCGCCGTCCGGAGGCGGCCGTCTAGAGGCGGCGTCCGGGCGGTCCTGTCGGTGGCCCGTGTGATGCTGGGCGTGTGCTGATCGTTTTCGATGCCGAGCTGTGGATCTGGGATGCCAGGCGTGCCGGCACCTGGACCTTCGTCACCCTGCCCGCCGACGCGTCGGAGGAGATCCGAGACCTGACCGGCGGGCGGCGCCGCGGGTTCGGTTCGCTGCGGGTACGGGTCACGATCGGCGGCAGCACGTGGACGACCTCGATCTTCCCGGACGCCGCGCGCGGCGCCTACGTGCTGCCCATCAAGCGCGCCGTCCGCACGAAGGAGGGCCTCGAAGCGGGGGACACCGCGACCGTGACCGTCGAGCTCCTCGACGATTGAGTGGGTGCCGGTCAGGTGCCGCTCTGCCAGACGGCAACGTAGTCGACGACCATGGGGCGGCCTGAGACGGTGTCGGGGGTCGGGGTGCCCCGCCCGGCGACGCCGTTCGGGAACGCGCCGCCCATCGCCACGTTCAGCAGCAGGAAGTAGCCGCCGTGGCCGGTCATGTTGGCCCACGTCGTCGCGTCCAGCCGGCTCTCGGACACGCTGTGGTACTGCTCGCCGTCCACGTACCAGCGCAACTGCTCGGGGGAGACGCTGCGGTCCCACTCGAAGGTGTAGGCGTGCATGCCCGCCTGGCAGGGTGAGCCGGGGCAGGCGCGGCTGTTGCCGAGCCCGTTGCTCTCGTTGCACGGGCCGCCGGGGTTGGTGCCGCAGTGCAGGACGCCCCAGACCGAGTCGATCCCGTTGACGTTCTCCATGATGTCGAACTCGCCGACCGCCGGCCAGTTCTGGTGGTTCCCCCGGTACGGGGAACCGAGCGCCCAGAACGCGGGCCAGTAGCCGAGGGCCTGCGCGCCGCCGACGTCCGGCATCCGGAGGCGCCCTTCGATGCGCAGCATCCGGCCCTCGGCGGGCTTGAAGTCGGTGCGCACCGTCTCGATCCGGGACGAGGTCCATTCTCCGGACGCGCTCCTGATCGGCGTGATCCGCAGGTTGCCGGAGCCGTCCAGGGCGACGTTCGCGGGGTCGGCGGTGTACCGCTGGATCTCGCCGGTGCCCCAGTCGGGCGGCCCTCCCGGGTAACCGTGCCCGGTGCTGATCAGCCAGTTCCCGGACGAGGGCGGGGACCCGGCGGGGCCGTCGAAGTCGTCGCTCCACACCAGGCTCCAGCCTGGCGGAGGAGGCGGCACCGAAGCGGACGCCGGCGCGGGCGCGGCGGTGAGGACGAGCGCGAGGAGCCCGGCGAGCGCAGGGAGGCGGAGTTTCCAGGAGCGTGCGTGTGCCATGGCGGGGGCCTTCCACTGGGGGAGCGGGAGTGGGTATCCGGTGGGTCGGCACCGACAGGTGCCGGTCAATCTCACCCATGGGAAGGCCGCTGTCAAGTAGACCGGTTTCCCTTTTCTGAAGGGGATCTGAGAAGCCAATAGATGATCTTGCTGGGGCGACACCTGGCCTTGGCGGAAGACCTCGGTGACGATCAGCGATTTCACCATTGCGGCCACGACCGCGCGAGAATAGCGACGCGCGTCCTACGCTCATCCGGTGTCGAGGCGAACCCGGAGATAACACCGTCATCGGCGGGTCGCCGCGAGGTTTCGGCTTCGGGGGTGTGCCGCATGGAGTGTCATTCCGTGTGCCCCGGCGAACGGAAGGGGCATGACGTGCTACGGGGACATCGGATCCGACGCGGGCCGGCCGTCCCGGCGGCGCTGGCCGCGCTGCTCGGGCTCGCCGTCGGCGCCCAGATCGTCCGGGCGCCGGAGGCGGAGGCGTTCGCCACGTACTACTGGTTCTCGCAGGGGCACGGGGAGCACGAGAAGATCACGCGGGCGGCGCTGGCGTGCCCGGAGGACAAGCCGTCCGACGGCACCTGCTTCGAGGAGGACTCGATCGACGTGCTGGCGGGCTACCGCGGCTACCTCGGCGGGGTCAACGCACCGGACTCGTGGTTCTACGGCGGCGAACTGTCCAACCCGAACGCCCACTGCGACAACGCCGACTACATCCGTGCCGAGGACAACGGCGGGAGGCCGTACGCGCGCACCCGCGCACAGGCGTCCGACCAACTGATCGCCTGCCTGCGGCACCTGCGCGACCGCTTCCACAGCGCCGCCCGCCAGGCCGGGACGGTCTTCGACGACGACGGCACACTGTCCCACTGGGACACGCGGTCCGCCTGCGCCGACTACGGCGCGCCCGGTGACAGGACCCGTGCCAAGTGCCGTTTCGTGGACCTGTTCGGGCGCGCGCTGCACGGCGTCCAGGACTTCTACTCGCACTCCAACTGGGTCGACTCCGCCGATCCCGGGCGGCCGACCGGTGTGGCCAACCCGCCCGGCATGCACAGGAACGGGGTGTTCCCGCTGATGAGCTTCCGGCTGCCGCTCGCGTCGCCGTCCGACGTCCCGGAACGGCTCGCCACCGGCTGCTACCCGTCGGACGAGTGCGCCGGGCGGATCCGCCACGACGAGGAGCTCAACAAGGACGTCGCCGAGATCGACCCGGTCACCGGCGCGGTCACCAGGGACGGGACCAGCGCCCGCGGGCGGATCGCCGACAACCAGGAACGCGCCGTCCTGTGGGCGATCAGGGACACCCGCCGCCAGTGGGCGGCGATGCGCGACGAGATCAAGGCGCGATATGGCGGGAAGGGCGACATCGTCATCTGCGCCCTGACGCACGACACCCCGGTCGCCAACTGGCCCTGGACGACGGGCGACTGCGAGAAGTGACCACCGAGCCGATCAACGGCGCTTCAGAAGAACTGCGATGAGTGAAATCAGCCAGGTGGTTTAGGGTTTCACTACTGGCCCGGCTTGTGAGGGCCCCGGCTACGCATGGGCTCGGTCGCGGTAGGAGGTCACAACCATGGTGCCGGTCTTCGCCCGGAGGTTGTGCGATGACGCGGCGGTGTTCCCGCCTGGGCTGGCTCCGCTCGCCGAGGCCGTCCCGGCGCATGCGGCCCATCGCGCCGGCCCGTACGGCGACCTGGTGGGCCCGCTCGTGATCGCCGAGCCCGCGCTCGCCGAACTGGGCCCGCTGCTGACCGTCCCGCATCGGCTGGAACTGGCGGTGACGGCTCCGCACGGGCCGGGGCAGATGGCGTCGGCGGCCGAGTCGGCGCGGAGGCTGCCGGTCGAGCTGGCCGCCGTGGAGGTGGCCGTTCCCGCCGGGATGGAGGTGCCGGAGTTCGTCACCGCACTGGATCGCGCGTGCGCCGCCGCGCCCGCGACCACGGTGTACGTGGAGGTGCCGCGGGACGAGCGCCGTGGCGAGGTCATCGCCGAGCTGAAGGCGAGCGGGCACAGGGCCAAGTTCCGTACCGGGGGGGTGAAGGCCGAGCTGTACCCGGACGAGCGAGAACTGGCCGCCGCGATCGTGGCGGTCGCCCAAGCGCACGTGCCGTTCAAGGCGACGGCGGGCCTGCACCACGCGGTCCGCAACACCGACGCCCGGACGGGATTCGAGCAGCACGGGTTCCTCAACCTGCTTGTCGCCACCGCCGCCGCTCTCGACGGCGCGGCGGAGGCGGACCTGGTGGGCCTGCTCGCCGAGCGCGACAAGGACACCGTCGCCGAAACTGTGCGCGGGCTTGGCGAGGACCGGGCGGAGGCCGTTCGCGGGATGTTCGTGTCCTTCGGCACCTGTAGCATCACCGAGCCTTTGGCCGAGCTGGTGGACATGGGCCTCGTCCCCGCGAGCATCGCGCCCGGGAGTATCGCGCACGGAGAAGGGGCGACCGCGTGACCAGGATCGACATTCCAGAAGGCTCCCTGTTCGGGCTCGCCAACCTGCCCTATGGGGTCTTCTCCACTCCAGGCACCTCACCCCGGGTCGGCGTGCGCGTCGCCGATTCGGTGGTGGACCTGGCGGTCGCGTTGGGTGATCCCGTGTTCGCTCTGCCCACGCTCAACGCCTTCATGTCGCAGGGACGGTCGCGCTGGGAGCAGGTACGGCGCCAGGTCACGGAACTGGTCGCGGGTGATGTCCGATCCGATGCCGTGCATCCGGTCTCAGATGTGACCCTGCACCTTCCGGTGGACGTGGCCGACTACGTCGACTTCTACGCCTCCGAGCATCACGCGACCAACCTGGGCAGGCTGTTCCGTCCCGATGGCGAGCCGCTGATGCCGAACTGGAAGCACCTGCCGGTCGGCTACCACGGCCGTGCCGGCACCGTGGTGGTGTCGGGGACCGGCGTCGTCCGCCCCTGCGGGCAGCGGAAGGCGCCCGATCAGAGCGCCCCCGCCTTCGGGGAGAGCGAGCGCCTGGACATCGAGGCCGAGCTCGGCTTCGTCGTCGGGGTCGGCTCGCCGCTCGGCGGGCAGGTGCCGACTTCCGCGTTCCCGGATCACGTGTTCGGCGCCGTGCTGGTCAACGACTGGTCCGCCCGGGACATCCAGGCTTGGGAGTACGTGCCGCTCGGCCCGAACCTGGGCAAGAGCTTCGCCACCTCCGTCTCCCCGTGGGTGGTCCCGCTCGCGGCATTGGAGGCCGCGCGGGTGCCGCTGCCCGGCCAGGACCCCGAGCCACTCCCGTACCTGCGCGAGGACGAGCCGTGGGGCCTGGACATCGATCTGGCCGTGGAGTGGAACGGCGAAGTGGTCTCGCGACCGCCGTACCGGACGATGTACTGGTCTCCCGCGCAGATGCTGGCGCATATGACGGTGAACGGCGCCCGCGCCCGTACCGGCGACCTCTACGCCTCGGGTACCGTTTCCGGACCCGAAAGGCACCAGCGGGGCGCGTTCATCGAGCTGACCGAGGGCGGCAGGAATCCGATCACGGTCAAGGGCGAGCGGCGCACCTTCCTCCAGGACCACGACGAGGTGGCCATCACCGCCACCGCCCCGGCCACCGACGGCGGCAGGCTCGGCTTCGGCGAGGTCCGCGGACGCGTCCTGCCCGCCCGAGCCGCCACCGTCTGAGTACCCCCGGCCTCGCCCAAGAACGCGCCATCGTCGGTAGATCTCTGTTTTCTTCCCGGTGGTGACATTCCGGCTGTTTCGTATGGGCTTTTACGGATATGCCACTACCGTGCGTGGCCTCAGGATCACCTTGCCACGGACGTCCGAGACCACTCGGCAAGCACGCGCACGTCCCGCACCCGATGAGTGCGGCACCATCCCAAGAAGCGAAGTGATGACGATGACGGAAGCAGGCTCTGACGAGGGAAACCGCGGCGGTGGCGCGATCCGGGAACTGCCTGTGGACGAGCTCAAGCAGGCGGGGAAGGAGCTCGTGCAGGCGCTGATGGTGCAGGCGCTGAAGAGGGCCAACGGCACGATCAAAGGGCTCACCCAGCGGCTGAACGAGGTCACCGGCGATGGCGCCGGGTCCGGCGCGAAGATGGCGGCCACCGGCGTCAAGAAGCTGGCCCAGGGGGAGTCCCCGGCCAAGGCGGGCCTGAGCGCGGGCATGACCGGTGCCAAGGAGAAGGTGAAGGGGGTGATGGGCAAGGGCGACGGCGAAGGGGACGGCCAGGGCGGCGGCGGTGGCGGTGGCGAGGACGAGCCCAAGGTGGTCACCATCATCGAGGAGTTCGACGTGGGACTGCCGCGGCGGACCACCTACGACCAGTGGACCCAGTTCGCCGACTACCCGGACTTCACCAGCAAGGTGGAGAGCGTCGAGCAGGAGTCCGACGAGAAGATCAGCTGGCGGGCCAAGATCTTCCTGTCCGAGCGCAGCTGGGACTCCACCATCATCGAACAGGTCCCCGACGAGCGGATCGTCTGGAAGTCCGAGGGCTCCAAGGGCTGGGTCGACGGGGCCGTGACCTTTCATGAGCTGGCGCCCACCTTGACGCGGGTTCTGCTGGTCGCCGAGTACCACCCGGACGGCTTCCTGGAGAAGACGGCCAACCTGTGGCGGGCTCAGGGACGCCGCCTGCGCCTGGACTTCAAGCACATCAAGCGCCACATGATGACGCACACGCTCCTGGAACAGGGCGAGACGCAGGGATGGCGCGGCGAGATACGCGACGGCAAGGTCGTCAAGACCCACGAGGACGCCCTCAAGGAGGAGCGGGAGCGCTCCGAGGGCGACGGCGGCGAAGACCGCGAGAAGGGCGAGGCCGAGGGCGAGGAGAAGGCCCAGGGAGAGGAGAAGCCCGAGGGCGAGAAGGAGGAGAAGCCCGAGGGCGCCGCCGCGTGACATCCGACCGGCGCCCACCATCCGAGGAGCGAGCCCGGGAGCAGCGATGGACGGCAACACCTCAAGCGAGCCGAAGCCTGGACGAGAGCGCGACGAATCAGGCGAGAAGGAAGGCGTGTCCGGCAAGCTCGTACCGCCGGACCAGCGTGCCGGTGCCGAGGGGGAGCCGGACGCCTATCTCGACGTTCCCTCGCTCAAGGTGGACCAGCTCTGTCTCGACGTGGACGACCTCCGGGCGTATGTCGCGCTCATCGCCGAGGTCGTCGGCCTCGTCAAGGTGAACGCCGGGGCGGACGCGCGCATGGGAAAGACCAAGCTGGAGATCAGGGGCGTCGAGGCCCAGGCGCAACTGCGGATCCGCCTCGACAACGTGGCCTTCGTCATCGACCGGACCCTGACGACGCTCGACCGCAATCCGGAGATCGTCCGGCATCTCGGCGAGGCCGCGGGCGAACTCGGCGAGGCCACCAAGGGCATCACCCAGGCCGCGGGCAAGGGCACCGATGAGGCGTCGGAGAACCTCAGCGGGGTCTCCACCAATCCTCCCCGGGATCAGGGCGAGGCCGCCTGTGAGGACACAGGCCACCGTGAGGAGAAGGGCACCCCTGAAGAGAAGGGCGCTGAGGAGAAGGGCGCCCCTGAGGAGGAGAAGAAGGGCGCCGAGGAGAAGGGCGAAGAGGAAACCGGCCGGCCCCCGGAATCCGCGGAGAAGCAGGACGAGGGCGAAGAGGCGGCCGGCCAGGAGCGGCCCGAGACCTCGCCGATGCAGGACGCCCTCAATCAGACCGAGGAGTCGGTACGCGACCTCGGCCGGGCCCTTCTCCGGATGTTCCCGCCGGCCCGCCATCTCGTCTGACCCGAGACGGGTCGCCGGTTCAAGCCGCCCACCGCCCGCCGGCGGCGCGAAGAGAGCGTCGCGTCCCCGGTTCGCTGAGACGGCGGGGTCGTCAGGAGCGCGGCAGGGCTGAGGGCGCGGGCCGGGCGACGATCAGGGTGGTCGTGGTCATCGGGATGGTGAGCGGGACCGTCTCGACGTGGTCCGGGCTCAGCCCGGCGGTGGTGATGGCGCGGTGGACCCCGGCGGGCAGGGACGAGGCCCAGGGCAGCCAGCGTCCCGGGTCGGACCGGCGCCGCGGCTGGAGCACGTCGGCGAGGATGACGACGCCGCTTCCGGCGATGACGCGGCCGATCTCGGCGAGCCCTCGCCACCGATCGTGCCAGTGCCGGAGGGACAGGGTGCTCAGTACCAGGTCGAAGGTGGCGTCGCCGAAGGGCAGGGCCTCGGCGCGGGCGCGGACGAAGCGGATCCTGGCGGTGGTGCCGCCGGTGGGTCCGGCCGCGGCGTTGCGGATCATCGAGGGGGAGGGGTCCGTCCCGATCATGGCCGCGTGCGAATACGTATGGGCGGCGGCGTGCAGGAGGCGCCCGGTGCCGCAGCCGATGTCCAGGATCCGGGCGGGGTCGGGAGCGTGCCGGTGGGCGTGTCGCAGTACGGCTTGGTGCACCGGCTGGTAGAGCAGACACTGGAGCAGGCTGGTGTCATAGGTGGCGGCCCACCGGTCGAACGGGTCCGGCGGGCCGGCCGCGGACGGGGGTGGCCGGGTGGCGGGCGCGGCGTGGTCGCGGTGGCCGGTTCGATGGGGAGGAGCCACGGGTTCACGATCCCATCACCGGGCCGGTGGTCAACCCCGTTTCGCCGGTGGCCCGGCGAAACGGGTATCTGGTTGGCGGACGGCGGTGCCGTTCTGGGATCATGACGCCCCGGTGGCCGGCAGGGGGCGACATGGCACCTGAGCGGGGGACGACGAGGTTTCCCGGCATGGCGAAGTGAGCGGAGAGGTCATGGACGTCGAGCGGACATCGTTGCCGGGGATCGGGCTGCGTCATGAGTTCACCACCAAGCAGGGCCGCCGATTGGGGGTGATCTCCCATCGCACCGGCCGTCACGATCTGGTGATCTACGGCAAGGAGGATCCCGGCAAGCGCGTGGTGTCGGTGGAGCTGACCGGCGAGGAGGCCAACGGGCTGGCCGAGCTGCTGGAGACCGTCCACGTGGTGGAACGGTTGAACGACGAGCGCCGCCAGGTCGAGGACCTGGTGACCGAGAAGATCCCGGTGTCCGCCGGGTCGCCCTACGTGGGGCGGCCGCTGGGCGACACGCGGGCGCGTACGCGCACCGGCGCCTCGATCGTGGCCGTGGTGCGGCGCGGCAAGGTGATCGCCAGCCCCGGCCCGGACTTCGTGTTCGAGGCCCATGACGTCGTGGTGGTGGTCGGCACCGGCGAGGGCACCGCGGCGGTCGCCGGCATCCTCGCCAACGGGTGACCGGCGGGGGCCGCGGTCACGGCTCGATCAGCCCGACGCGGATGGCGTACCGGGTGAGTTCGAGCCTGTCCTTGAGGCCGAGTTTCTGCAGCAGGTTGGCGCGGTGGCGCTCCACCGTCTTGACGCTGATGACGAGGATGTCGGCGATCTGCTGCGAGGTGTGGCCTTCGGCGACGAGTTTGAGGATCTCCTCTTCCCGGTCGGTGATGGGCCGTTCCGGGATGGACGGGTCGTCGCGGGCGCGGTCCAGGTAGTTGCGGATGAGGGCGTTGATCGCGCCGGGGTAGAGGAAGGGTTCGCCGCGCATGGCGGCGTGGCAGGCTTCGACCAGGTCGCGGTCGGCGACGGACTTCAGGACGTACCCCGAGGCGCCGGCCTTGAGCGCCTCGAAGAAGTACTGCTCGTTGTCGTACATGGTCAGGATGAGGATGCGCGTCCGCGGCAGGGCGGCGGAGATCTCGCGGGCCGCCTGGAGGCCGGTCAGGCGCGGCATGGCGATGTCGAGGATGGCCAGGTCGGGATCGTGGGCGCGGGCCTGGGCGATGGCCTCGGCGCCGTCGCTGGCCTCGGCGACGACGGTCAGCCCGATCTCGTTGTCGAGGATGAGGCGGACTCCCCGGCGGACCAGGGCGTGGTCGTCGGCGAGCAGGATGCGGGTGGTGGTCGCCTGAGTGGTGGGCGGCTGGGTCATGGGCGGCGGCTCCCTCGGTGGGTCGGAACGGTCAGGCGGACTTGGGTGCCGCCGCCGGGCGCGGGCCCGAGGTCGAGGTCGGCGCCGATGAGCAGGGCGCGTTCCCGCATGCCCCGGACACCGGCGCCCTCGGGGCTATCCGCCATGCCGCGGCCATCGTCGCGGACGCGCAGCTCTACTCCGGCCGGGGTCCGGCGGAGCGTGAGGTCGGCGTGCCGGGCGCCGGCGTGGCGGGCGGTGTTGGTCAGTCCTTCCTGCGCCACGCGGTAGATGACCAGTTCGGTCTCCCGGTCCAGCGGCGGCAGGTCGTCGTCGACGTGGTGGCGGACGGCGAGCCCGGGGGCGCGGAACTCCGTGGTCAGGGCCTTGAGGGCACTGGTCAGGCCGAGTTCCTCCAGAACGCCGGGACGCAGCCGGCGGGCGATGCGGCGGATCTCCTCCAGGCTGCCGCGGGTGGTCTCCTGGACCTGGTGGAGCTCGTCGCCGATGTCGGGCGGCGCGTGGTCGGCGACCCGTTTGAGGTCCAGCAGGACGGCCGTCAGGGTCTGGCCGACCTCGTCGTGGAGTTCCTGCGCGATGCGGTGACGTTCGGCCTCCTGCGCGGACAGGGCTCGGGCGGCGCTGGTGGCGCGTTCGTGTTCGAGGCGTCCGAGCATGGTGTTGAAGGTGTCGATCAGTTCCGCGATCTCGCCCTGCCCGGCCGCGGCGGGACGTTCCCGGGGCTGGAGCAGGTCGATCGTGGTCATGGTGCCGGTCAGCCGCCGCAGCGGCGCCAGCGCGACGCGGAGCAGGACGGCGTTGGCGACCAGCATGGCGACCAGGCCGACGGTCAGGACGGCGGCCTCGGTGAGCAGGACGGGCGTGGACACGCTGACGGGCCCCAGCAGCAGCGCGGTCGCCGTGATGAGCACCACGGCGTTGAGCAGGAAGATCCGCCAGAACAGGGGCACCGCATCACCTCCAGATCGCCTCAGTCTCCACTATGCCGTCCGACCTGCGCTTTTCGTCCCGCCGGGATCGGATCGTCGAGGCCAGCCTGGTCGCGCGGGGTCGCCCGCGTCCATCGGTCCCGCCACCCATCCAGGGGACGCGCCACCCACGTGGTGGGCGGCGGTGTGGGGTCCGCCACCTGCGCGAATGGGTGTCGGCACCGATGGTGGCCCGGCGGGAAACGGGATCAGGCTTGAGGCGGGGGTCTCCAAGCGCGGGGGCCGTGGCGCACTTCGATGACACGACGACACCAGCGGAGGCGACCCATGCAGATCAACCCGGTGACCGTACCCGGCGCCGGCACGCTCCACCACCTGCGGACCCGCCACGGGCAGCGGCTGGGCGTGCTGCTCCATGCGCACGGTGAACGCGTCCTGTTCATCTACGACCTGCCTCCGGACGGCGGTGGCGCCGGGCCCGGTGAGGCGATCGATCCGGACAGTCCGGGACGGAGCATCGTCCTGGACGCCGACGAGGCCGACCAGCTCGCCCAGTTGCTGCATGACCAGCCGATCACCGACCGGCTCGCCGAGCTGGAACGCCGCCTGGCCGAACTCGAACGGCGCGGGTGACGCGCCCGCCCGGTCGGCCCCGGGCCGGACCCTCCCGTACATAGGCGCCTGAGCTGCGGCTACATGGTGGCCCCCGGTGCACATGGGTGCTGCTCCCGATGGTGAGGCAGGTCTTCCCGATCGAAGACTTGACGGGACCACGTCAAGAAGGAGCTGTCATGGTACGCACGAGATCGCCTTACCCGTTCGGCACGGAACGTCAAGGGCCGCCCGGCATCGAGCGTCACGGACCGTGATGGACGCCGGATTCCGCGCCGCGAACCCGAAGGGACGTCATGCAAGCACGCGATATCGCGGTCCAGGTCCCGACCGTGACGACGGACGACCCGGTCGCCGAGGCGGTGCGGGTGATGGCGCTCGCGCGGCTGCCGGGCCTGATCGTGGTGGACGAGCGGCGGCGCCCCCGGGTGGTGCTGCCGGGAACGCAGGTGCTGCGGCTGGCGGTGCCGAACGCCTATCAGCAGGATCCGGCGCTGGCCCGGGCGGTGGACGAGGAGCACGCCGACGCCTTCTGGCGGGGACCGGGCGCCATGACGGTCGGCGACTGCCTGGCCAGGCCCACGGGACGGCCGGTGACCGTGCGGGGCGACGCCACGCTGCTGGAGGTGGCCGCGCTGATGGCCCGGCAGCGCAGCCCCCTGGTGGCGGTGATCAACGGGTCGGGCGTCCTCAGCGGAGCGGTCCTGCTGGACCGGCTGCTGGCGGCCCTGGCACTGGCCGCTCCCGGAGACTGAGGCCACGACCGGCGGCCGCCGGACCGGCCGTGCGGCGGGGGGCGGGCCGGTGAGCCCCGCCGCCGCGCTGGCCGTGTTCGTCGTGGCGTTCTTCTTCATCGCCACCGAGAGGGCCGACAAGGTCAAGGTCGTCCTGATCGCCGCCGGGGTGATGACGGTGCTCGGCCTCGCCCCGGGCGCCGAGGTCTTCTTCTCCGAGCACGAGGGGATCGACTGGAACGTCATCTTCCTGCTGCTCGGCATGATGATCATCGTCGGGATCATCAAGCAGACGGGGATCTTCGACTTCCTGGCGATCTGGGCGGCCAAGAGGTCCCGCGGCCGGCCCTACCGGCTGATGGTGATGCTGATGACCATCACCGCGATCGCGTCGCCGTTCCTCGACAACGTCACCACGATCATGCTGGTGGCGCCGGTGACGGTGGTGGTCTGCGACCGGCTGCGGATACCGGCCCAGCCCTATCTGATCGCCGAGGTGCTGGCCTCCAACATCGGCGGGGCGGCCACCCTGGTCGGGGATCCGCCGAACATCATCATCGGCAGCCGGGCGGGCCTGTCGTTCAACGACTTCCTGGCGCACATGGCCCCGATCGTCGTGCTCACCTTCATCGGGTTCGTGCTGCTGACCCGTGTCATGTTCCGCGACGCGCTCGGCCACGACTCCCCGCACGCGCACGAGGTCATGGCGCTCCAGGAACGCCGCGCCATCACCGACCCCCGCCTGCTGGCACGCTGCCTGATCGTGCTCGGCCTGGTCATCGTCGGCTTCGGGCTGCACTCGGTGCTGCACGTGGAACCCTCGATCGTGGCGTTGATCGGCGCCGGCGTGATGATCCTGGTGACCCGTTCCGACGTCCACGACGTCATGGGCGAGGTCGAATGGCCGACGCTGGTGTTCTTCGCGGGACTGTTCGTCATGGTCTCCGGGCTCGTCCACACCGGCGTCATCGAGAACATCGGCGAGTGGGCCGTGGAGACGGTCGGGGACGACTACCACATGGCGGCCACCGGGCTGCTGTTCGGATCGGCCGTGCTGGGCGCGTTCTTCGACAACATCCCCTACACCGCGACCATGGCGCCCATCGTCGAGGGACTGGCCGCGCAGGCACCCGACTCCGGCACCGGCGAGGCGCTGTGGTGGGCGTTCGCGCTGGGCGCCGACTTCAGCGGCAACGGCACGGCCGTGGCCGCGAGCGCCAACGTGGTGGCGATCGGCATCGCCGCCAGGACGGGCCATCCGATCTCGTTCTGGCAGTTCACCCGGTACGGCATCGTCACCACGGCGCTCACCACCCTGGCGGCCTGGGCCTATGTCACGCTGCGGTACTTCACGTAGCCGGTGGACGCGTATGTACGGCGGACCGCCGATGGAGTAGCTTGCGCACATGTGGGGCGAGGTGCTGTACTTCACCGCGCTCTTGGTGGTGCTGGTGACGTTGTGCCTGCTCAACGTGCTCTTCCCACGCCGGATGTGGGGCCTGTTCAAGTCCTGGCGGTTCAAGAACCCCGACGTGGTCGAGCCCTCCGACCTGGTCGTCTGGTGGTACCGGGTCTCCGGGGCCCTGGGCGTGATCGTCCTGGTCGGGCTGGCCGTCTACGGAGGGCCGAGGTACTACGCGGTCGCCCGTTGCGAGAGGGTCCTGGCGGAGCTGGAGGAGCTCGCCGAGACCGGCGGCGCGCCGGCGGTCGAGCGGCGGGCGCGCGAGCTCGGCCTGGAGGTCCGCGACGGCCCCGGTCCGAGCGGGGGGCTCACGATCACGGATGACGGCGAGCCGTTCGCGAGCGTGCCGGCGAACGGCTCGAAGGGCTACTGCGAGGTCTAGATCCCGGCGTGACACCGGCTCGGCCGCGTGGCGGCCGAGCCGGTGTCCCATCCGGCGCCGAGCCGGGAACGCCGCGCTAGGGGATCTCCTCGGCGTGACGGAGCGTGTGGCCGTGGACGCCGTCCTCGTCGGGCGGGTCCACGGCCGCGGCGTCGCCGTCGGTCTGAGCCTGGTCCGCCGCCTGATCACTGCGCTTGCCGCGCCTCTGCAGGACCCGGGCCACCGGTACGGCGGCGCGGGCCAGCAGCGGCCCGGCGACGGCCAGGATCAGGACGTAGGCGGCGGCCAGCGGGCCGATCTGCGGGTTGATCCCGGCGGCCACCGCCAGGCCGGCGATGACGATGTTGAACTCGCCCCGGGGGACCAGCGCCGCCCCGGCGCGCATCCGGCCGGTCGTGCCCACGCCGACGCGCCGCGCGGCTATCCAGCCCGAGGCGAGCTTGGTGGCGGTCCCGGCCACGGCCAGCAGCGCGGCGGCGCCCAGGACGGGGGGCAGGTCGCCGGGGTCGGTGTGCAGGCCGAAGAAGACGAAGAACACCGCCGCGAACAGGTCCCGCAGCGGGGACAGCAGCTCCTGCGCGGTGTGCGCCAGGGGGCCGGACAGGGCGATGCCGACCAGGAACGCCCCCACCGCCGCCGACACCTGGAGCTGCTGCGCCAGCCCCGCGACCAGCACGACCAGTCCCAGCACCTTCAGCAGCAGCACCTCGTCGCTGGGGCTGGCGACGAACCGTTCGACCAGCGCGCCGTGCCGCAGGGCGATCAGCAGGATCACCGCGATGGTGGCGGCGGCGATCCCCAGCGTGGTGGCGCCGGCGGCGAGGGAGGCCCCGGCCAGCAGCGCGGTCAGGATGGGCAGGTAGGCGGCCATCGCCAGGTCCTCGAAGACCAGGATCGACAGCACGGCGGGTGTCTCGCGGTTTCCCAGCCAGCCCAGGTCGCCCATCACCTTGGCGGTGATGCCCGACGAGGTGACGTAGGTGACGCCGCCCATCGCCACGGCCGCGACCGGACCCCACCCGAGGAGGAACGCGGCGATCACGCCCGGCGCGGCGTTGAGCACCAGGTCGGCCAGGCCCGACGGCGCCGAGGTCCTTAACGTGCCGACCAGTTCGCCGGCGGTGTATTCCAGGCCCAGGGTGAACAGCAGGAGGATGACGCCGACCTCGGCGCCGATGGCGACGAACTCCTCACTGGCGCCCAGCGGCAGGACCCCGCCGGATCCGAACGCCAGTCCCGCGATCAGGTACAGCGGGATCGCCGAGATGGAGAACCGGTTGGCCACCGCGCCCAGCAGTCCCAGCGCCAGGATGATCGCACCGAGCTCGATCAGTTGTATCGCACTATGCATAGGGCCGCCTCACCCGCCGGCCAGGATGTCGGCAACGGCCGCCGTGCCCTCGTCGGTGCCGACCGCCACCACCACGTCGTCGGCGGAGAACACGAAGTCGGGACGCGGGCTCGCGATCACCTGCCCGTCGCGGACCACCGCCACGATCGAGGCGCCGGTGCGCGTCCGGGTCTGGGTGTCCCCCAGCGTGCGCCCGGCGTAGGGGGAGCCGGGGGCGATGGGGATCTGATCGGTGACCAGTCCTTCGACCTGCCGGTGCAGCTCGCTCAGCCGTTCCACCACCCGTCCTGTGCCCAGCAGCTCGGCCAGCGCGTTGGCCTCCTCATCGCTCAGCGCCACTGATACCACGCACGTGTCGGGGTCCTCCTTGTCGTAGATCACCAGGTCTCTGCGGCCGGTGTGGTGCGAGACCACACCCAGCTGACGGCCCCGCCTGGTGGTGAACACATGCCGCAGCCCGATCCCCGGCAACGATGTCCGCTCGACGTCCATGATCACTCCTGTGTCGTCCAGCGCCGGCGCCCTGACGAGGCGCGGCACCACCACCCGCACGCGATGCGAGCCCGGGCATCGCGTCCCACCGTTCCCGACTCAACGGGCATCCGGTACACAGGTCATGATTTCAGAACAATCTAGTCGTCAGCGACATCACACGACTCAGCCGCGCACGCTGGGCGGGGTCAGCCGCCGGTGATCGCGTGCGCGACGGCCACGGTGCAGGGCGCGTGTTGCAGCATCGCCGTGCTGGTCGAGCCGAGCAGCAGCGGGCCCACGGAGCCCGTGCCCCGATCACCCACCACGACGAGGTCCGCCTGCTTGGCCGCCTCCAGCAGCGCGGTACGCGGCCCCTCCATGACGAGCGAGGTGTCCGCCTGTACCCGCGGGTACTTGGTCCGCCACGGCGAGACCACGCGTTCCAGCAGGGCGCCGCACGACCGCATCAGTTCGTCCCGGTCGGCGAACAGCGCCAGATCGGTCCCGGCCACGGCACCCGGCTCCCAGCATCCGTAGACCGCCTTCAGCCGCCACCCCCGCAGCGCCGCCTCCTGGAAGCCGAACGCCAGCGCCGCGTCACCGCCCGCCGACCCGTCGACGCCCACGACCACGCGCTCGTGGTGGTCGGACCGGCGGACGACCATGACGGGTTGCTGGGCGCGGGCGGGCAGTTGCAGGGCGGTGGACCCGATCGCGAGTTCCTCCTGCTCGTGGGAGCCGACGACCAGCACTTCGGCGTCGTAGGACTCGTGCAGCAGAGCGGCATAGGCGGGACCGTCCATCAGCTTCGGCCGGATGCGCACCGACCGCGTGAGGTCCCGTGCCCGGCTCACTCCCCGTTCCAGGACGTGCTGCCCCATCCGCTTCACCGTCTCCTCCAGATCGAGGTCGACATGACTGATCGGATAGGGCCAGCGCCAGGAGTGGCAGATGACCAGGTCGCGCTGCCGCATCCGGGCCTCCTCCACCGCCCAGCGCAGGGCGTGATCGCTCTCGTCCGTCCCGTCATAGCCGACGACCACGCTCGTCTGCGGCGCCATGGTTCCTCCCCCCGAGGCGGGTTCTTCGACGGCGCCTCACGCCGCCGCGAACCTGCCCAACGTCACTCGTCCTCTGCCCAGGGTCGGCCCCGGTTATCGCCGCGCCTGCACGATCGCGACCGTGCACGGGGCGTGCTGCAACAGCGCGCCGCTGGTCGCTCCCAGCCACAACGGCTCCAGACCACCCGTGCCGCGGTTGCCGACGACCACCAGATCCGCGCTCTCGGCCGCCTCGAACATCGCCTCACGCGGCGATCCCAGCCGCAGGAAGGTGGACGCGTCCACGTCCGGGTAACGCGCCTGCCAGGGCTCCACCGCGCGCTTCAGCCGCCCGTCGGCCACCTCCCGCAGCCTGTCCTCGTTGCCGAACAGGGCGAGATCGTGCTCGGGGGCCTCGGCCGGTTCCCAGCACCCGTAGACCGCGCGCAGTTTCCAGCCGCGCAGGTCCGCCTCCTCGAACCCGAACTCCAGCGCCGCGTCGGCCGCGGCCGACCCGTCCACTCCCACCACGATCTGCTCGAACCGGGGCGCGGTGGTGCGGACCACCACCACGGGACGATCCGCCCGCGCCGGGAGCCGCAGCGCCGTGGACCCGACCGGCAGCTCGCCCACGTGATGCGAGCCGACCACGATCATCTCCGCGCCCTGGGCCTCACGTGTCAGCGCCGCGTGGGCGGGCCCGTCCATCAGCCATTTGACCACCCGCACGTCCGGCGCCTGCCGTCGCGCCAGTTCCACCCCGCGGTCCAGCAGGTTCTCACCCGTGCGCCGCACGATCGCGGCGCCCTCTTCATCGACGTAGTCGGCCGGATAGGGCCACCGCCAGGCGTGGACGACGCACAGCGTGCAACGCCGTAACTCCGCCTCCCGCACCGCCCAGTGGATCGCGTTCTCGCTCTCGGGGGACCCGTCGAAACCCACGACCACAAGCGACCCGCTCGCCATCGCTCCCCCTCGCCTCGATGCGGGACTCCACCCGGGCGGAACCGGCCTGCCGCCGCGCCCTGCCCCGAGCATTCCCCGTGGCGTCCCGCAGTGGCCCAGGTTCACGGAGCGACCGGCCAAAACCCGGGGGGCCGCGTCGGCGGCGACGCGCGTTTTCGGCAAAGCGGCCGCCAAGGTACGGGAATCGAGGGCGCGGCGACGACCGGGACCGTCAGGCAGGATCGCCGGTGCCGAGGGGGACCGCCCAGGTCAGGATCGTCCCGCCGCCGGGGCGGGGCGCCGTGCTGAACGAGCCGCCGAGCGCCTCCGCGCGTTGCCGCATATTGCGCAGCCCGCTCCGGCGGCCCCCTTCGGGGATGCCGACGCCGTTGTCCTCGACGCGCAGGACGACCTCGTCGTCGCCGACCTGAACGGTGACGGCCGCCTCGCCGGCGCGGGCGTGCCGGGCGATGTTGGACAACGCCTCCTGCGCCACCGCCAGCAGGTGCTCCCCGGTCTCGGGAGGGACGGCGGTGTCGAGCAGCCCGTCCAGGCGTTCGGACGGGGCGAAGCCCAGCCGCTCGGTGGCGGCGTCGACGAGGGCGCGCAGGCGGCCGCGCAGCGTCCCCTCCTCCTCCGGCCCCGCCTGGAGGGCGAAGATGGTGGAGCGGATCTGGCGGATGGTGTCGTCCAGGTCGTCCACGGACCGCTGGATGCGGGACGCGGCGTCCCGCCGCTCGACGAGCTTGATCGCGCTCATCAGCGTCATCGCGGTGGCGAACAGCCGCTGGATCACCGTGTCGTGCAGGTCCTTGGCGATCCGGTCCCGGTCCTCCAGCAACCTCAGCCGTTCGGCGTCCCGGCGCGCGTCGGCCACCTCCAGCGCCACCGCCGCCTGCGCCGCGAACGCCTCCAGCAGCCGCTGCGCCGACCCGCTGAACACCGGCCCGCCGGAGGGGTTGATCACCAGCAGCACGCCCCGCGCCGACGCGCCCACCCCGAGCGGGACGACCAGCAGCGGCCCGACGGCCGGGTCCGCCGGGAGCGCGCCGGCCCCCATCGCCTCCCGCCCGTCGGCCAGGCGCGTCGCGGTGCCGCTGGTGTAGACGCCGCCCACCACGGCGTGCCCGATGGGCAGCCGCAGATCCGTCATCTCGCCGGCGTGATCGCCGTCCGCCGCGGCGATGACGAACTCGCCCGCCGCCTCGTCGGCCAGCATCACCGTCGCCACGGCGGCGTCGGTGATCTCCCGGGCGCGCCGGGCGACCAGCGCGGTGGCCTCGCGGGTGCCGGTGCCCGACAGCAGCGCGGTGGACACCTCGGCCGACGCCTCCAGCCAGCGTTCGCGCCTGCGGGCCTCCTCGTACAGCCGGGCGTTCTCGATCGCCACGCCGGCGGCGGTGGCCAGCGCGGTGACCACGATCTCGTCCTCCTCCTCGAACTGCCCGCCACCGGCCTTCTCGGTCAGGTAGAGGTTGCCGAACACCTCGTCGCGCACCCGGATCGGAACGCCCAGGAACGTGTGCATCGCCGGGTGGTGGGCGGGGAAGCCGTAGGACTCGGGGTGCTCGGAGATCTCCGGCAGCCGCAGCGGACGCGGCTCCTTGATCAGCAGGCCGAGGATGCCGTGCCCGTGCGGCCAGTGCCCGATCTTCTCGATCTGCTCCTCGCTGACGCCCGAGGTGAAGAACCGCACCAGCCGCTCGCCCTCTTCGGAGATGACGCCCAGCGCCCCGTACCGGGCGTCGACGAGCGTGGTGGCGGCCTCGGTGATCCGCCGCAGCACCGTCTCCAGGTCCAGTTCGCCGCCGATGGAGACCACGGCCTCCAGCAGCGCGTGCACCCGGTCCCGCGTTCCCCTCGCCGCCTCCAGCCGCGCCTGCAACTCCGCCAGAAGGTCGTCCAGCTTCAGGTGCGGCAGGATCAGCTTCGCGCGCTCGTCACCGGAGCGGCGTTCCTGCGGCATCGGCCGATCCCCCTTCCCCGCGCGGCCCCATTCCACCATTACCTCTCCCGGAGGGGAACAGCGCCCTGGGCGGCGCGGACACCCACGAACGGACCCGCGGGTGGCGGGAACGCCGGGGGCGACGAGTCGGCGCCGATGGCTGGGTATGGCTGAGTCCACAAGGGGGCGGAGGGGTCTCCCGTCGCGGGACCTTCGTCCCTGATCTGCGGCCCGGCGGGGGGAAAGGCTGGGAGCGTGATGACGACGACCGTTCCCGGCGCGCCCCATCGGCGGACCGCCGCGCAGGTCGCCCGCGACCTGGGCACCGACGCCGTCCAGGGGCTGCCCTCGGACGAGGCCGCCGCGCGGTTGACCCGGCACGGGCCCAACGTGCTGCCCGTTGCGCGGCGGCGGGGACCGGTGCTGCGCTTCGTCCTCCAGTTCCACAGCCCGCTGATCTACGTGCTGCTGGTCTCGGCCGTGATCACCGCCGCGCTGGGCGAGCCCGTGGACGCCGCCGTGATCCTGGGCGTGGTGATCGTCAACGCGATCGTCGGGTACGTCCAGGAATCACGGGCGGAGCGGGCGCTGGCCGCGCTCGCCGCGCTCACCCGCACCACCGCCACGGCCGTCCGGGACGGGCGGCCCGTCCGCGTACCGTCCGAGGACCTGGTCCCCGGGGACCTCGTGGCGCTGGAGGCGGGCGACAAGGTCCCCGCCGACCTGCGGCTGGTGCGGGCCGACGAGCTCACGGTGGACGAGTCCGCGCTCACCGGCGAGTCGGCCCCGGTCGCCAAGGACCCCGCCCCCCTGGGCGAGGCCGGCCTGGCCGACCGGCGCAACATGGCCTACTCGGGGACGTTCGCCACCTACGGCGCCGGGACCGGCATCGTCACCGCGACCGGCGCGGACACCGAGATCGGGCTCGTGCACCGGCTGGTGGAGGGCTCCGCCTCCGTCCAGACCCCGCTGACCCGCAAGATCGCGTACTTCAGCCGGGTCGTGACCGTCGCGATCCTCGGCCTGGCCGCCGTCACCTTCGGCATCGGGGTCCTGCGGGGCGAGCCCGCCGCCGAGATGCTGACGGCCGCGGTCGCCCTCGCGGTGGGCGCCATCCCCGAGGGACTGCCCGCCGTGGTGACGATCACCCTGGCGTTCGGGGTGGCGCGGATGGTGCGGCGCAACGCCATCGTCCGGCGCCTGCCGGCCGTGGAGACCCTGGGCAGCACCACCGTGATCTGCTCCGACAAGACAGGGACGCTCACCCGCAACGAGATGACCGTCACCGGCGTCGCCGCGGGAGGCCGCCTGTACGAGGTGACCGGCACCGGGTACGCGCCGCACGGCCGCGTCGTCCTGGACGGCGAGCCCGCCGACCTCGCCGCGCACCCGGCGCTGCGCGAATGCCTGCTGGCCGGGCTCGCCTGCAACGACGCCCGGATCAGCGGGGAAGGGAACGGCTGGTCCCTGGTCGGCGACCCCACCGAGGGCGCCCTGGTGGTCAGCGCCGCCAAGGCCGGTCTCGGCGAGCCTCCCCGGCGCCTGGACGTGCTCCCGTTCAGCTCCGAACGGCAGTACATGGCCACCCTGCACCCGGGCGGCACCATCTACGTCAAAGGCTCGGTGGAACGCGTCCTCGACGCCTGCGACGACCAGCTCGGCGCCGGCGGCCGTCCCGAACCGCTCGACCGGGACGGCATCACGGACCTCGCCCATGCCTACGGCCTCCAGGCCCTGCGCGTCCTGGCCTTCGCCCGCGCCCACACCGGGGCCGAGCGCCTCGACGGGCTTCCCCGCCTGACCTTCCTCGGGCTGCAAGCCATGCACGACCCGCCCCGCGACGAGGCGGCCCGAGCCGTCCGCGCCTGCCAGACCGCCGGGATCCAGGTCAAAATGATCACCGGCGACCATGCCGCCACCGCCCACGCCGTCGGCGAGCGGATCGGCCTGCGAGGCCGGGTCATGACCGGAACCGACCTGGCCGCCTGCCCCGACGCCGACCTGCCCGGCGCGGTCGAGGACACCGCCGTGTTCGCCCGCGTCTCCCCCGAGCAGAAGCTCCGCCTCGTCCGGGCCCTCCAGAGCGGGTCGCACATCATCGCCATGACCGGCGACGGCGTCAACGACGCCCCCGCCCTCAAGCAGGCCGACATCGGCGTGGCGATGGGACGGGGCGGCACCGAGGTCGCCAAGGAGGCCGCCGACATGATCCTCACCGATGACGACTTCGCCTCCATCGAGGCCGCCGTCGAGGAGGGCCGCGGCGTCTTCGACAACCTGACCAAGTTCATCGCCTGGGCGCTGCCCGCCAACATCGGCCTGGGCCTGGTGCTGATGGCCGCCATCATCGGCGGCGGCGACCTGCCGATCCTGCCCGTCCAGGTGCTGTGGCTGAACATGACGGCCGTGCTGGTCCTCGGCCTGCCCTTCGCCGTCGAACCCCGCGAAGAGACGATCATGCGGCGCCCGCCGCGCGACCCGGACCTGCCCCTGATCACCCGGCCCATGGCCGCGCGGATCCTGCTGGTCTCGGCGATCCTTCTGACGGGCGCCTTCGGCCTGTTCCACTGGGAGCAGGCGCACGGCGCGTCCCTCGCCGAGGCCCGCACCGTCGTGGTGAACGTCTTCGCGGCCACGCTGCTGGCCTACCTGTTCAACTGCCTGTCGATGGACCGCCCGATGCTGTGGAGCGGCGTCCGCCGCAACCCCTGGGTCGGCGCGGGCGCCGCCGCGCTCGTCGCCGTCCAGGCCCTCTACACCTACGTCCCGGCGATGAACGACGTGTTCCGATCGGCACCGCTGGGTGTGGACGCGTGGGGACGCATCGCCTCCGTAGCGGTCTTCGCCTACACGCTCGTCGAACTCGCCAAGTGGGCGGCCCGCCGCCACGCACGTCGCCCGCCGCGCAGGTAGGGACCTTCGACCCTGATGGACCGCCTCCCCGGCGGGGCAACCTGAGGTCATGCAACTCGACCACGGCGGGCTGGAGATCCTCGGTATCGAGGAGTGCCGGTCGCTGCTCGCCGCCACCCAGCTCGGGCGCATCGTCTTCACCGACCGGGCGCTCCCCGCCATCCAGCCGGTCAACTACGTCGTCGCGGACGGGGACGTGGTGATCCGCACCTCACCCACGTCCCGGCTGGCCAACGCCGCCCGCGACACCATCGTCGCCTTCGAGATCGACGATTTCGACGCCGCGTTCCGCACCGGCTGGTCCGTCGTGGTGATCGGCAAGGCCCGCGGCGTCACCGACCCCGCCGAGCTGACCGCCCTCCGCGCGCTGCCCCTGGACCCCTGGGCACCAGGCGCGCGCGAGCACTACATCCGCATCCGCCCACAGCTCATCTCGGGCCGCCGTACCCCGCGTCATGAGACGGTCCCCCCGACAGGTGACGGCGGTCGTCCCGATCCTGGGGAACGGGCCTAGCGCATATGGCGACCCCCGCGGTCTCGTGCCAAGGTCAGGCGTGCCGGGCCGGGAGCCTGCCATCGGCGAGCGGCGTCTCCCAGGAGCCTCCCGGTTCGATCGTGACCCGGTCGGGGCCGCAGGCCACCTCGATCGGGGAGGCCACGCCGTGGCGCAGCGCCACCCGTAGCCGGTCGCGGGAGCAAGTTACGTCGATGCCCCAGTGGCCCCGGTAGCGCAGGCCGAGGCGTACGTGACCGATGCCGGTGGGCAGCCGGGGGTCGAAGTGCAGCACGGGACCTTGGGTGGAGATGCCGGCGTAGCAGCGCTGCACCAGGTTCAGCGTGCCGGCCATCGCGCCCAGATGGATGCCCTCGGCCGTGGTGCCGCGCTGGCGGTCCTCGATGTCGCTGCGCAGGGACTCCAGGAAGAACTCCCACGCCTCCTCTCCGTCGACGCGCGCCATCAGCCAGGCGTGCACCACCGCGCTGAGCGTCGAGCCATGGGAGGTGCGGGGGAGGTAGTAGGCGATCGTCCGCTCGATCAGGTCCGGTCCGGGCGTGTATCCGAGCCTGGTCAGGACCGAGTCCAGCTCCTGGCGTGAGAGCAGGTAGAACAGCATCAGCACATCGGGCTGCTTGGAGGCGCGGTAACGGTTGGGGGTGTCGCCCTCGGCCTCCAGGATGCGGTCCAGGCGGCGGATGTCGCCGTACCGGCGCCGGTAGCCGTCCCAGTCCAGCTCCTCAAGGTCGGCGTACCCCTCGAACTGGCTGAGCACGCCGTCGTGGAAGACGACCCGCATCTTGCGGCTGACGTCCCGCATCCGGGTGATCTCCTCGCCGGTCAGCCCGAGCCGCTCCCGCAGCCCCTCGCGGCTGTCGGCGGGCAGCAGCGCCAGGACGTCCAGGGCCCGGCACAGCACCCACACGGCCAGGACGTTGGTGTAGACGTTGTTGTCCAGGCCGGGCTCATCGCGGCCGGGGTAGCCGTCGTGGTACTCGTCCGGGCCCATCACGCCGCGGATCTCGTAACGGTCCCCTTCGCTGTCGTGGACGGCCAGGTCGGCGAAGAACCGGGCGATCTCCAGCAGCATCTCGGCGCCGTACTCGGCGAGGAACTCCGCGTCCCCCGTGGCCTCGTAGAACCGCCAGACGTTGTACGCGATCGCCAGCCCCACATGGCGTTGCAGGTGCGAATGATCGGGCAGCCAGCGTCCGGAGCGCGGGTTGAGATGCAGCCGCTGCGTCTCCTCACGCCCGTCGGCGCCGCTCTGCCACGGGTACATCGCCCCGCGGTGGCCCTCCCGGCGCGCGGCGCGGCGGGCCTCGGGCAGCCTCCGCCACCGGTACAGCAGCAGAGCGCGCGCGACCTCCGGAAACCGCAGGGTGAGGAACGGCAGGACGAACAACTCGTCCCAGAACACATGGCCCCGGTACGCCTCGCCGTGCAGGCCGCGCGCCGGGACCCCGACGTCGAGATCGACCGTGTGCACCGACACCGTCTGCAGCAGATGGAAGGTGTGCAGGTTGAGGGCCCGCTGAACGTCCTCCCTGTCCACGTCGAGCTGGCAGCGGTGCCACAGCCGGTCCCAGGCCCCCACGTGCCGCTCCAGCAGCTCATCGAAGGTCCCCGCCCGATCGACGCGCCTGCGCGCCGCCTCCGCCGGCTCCTCGATCGCCCGGTCGCGCGTGGTGAACAGGGCCACGACCTTCTCGACCGTGACCGGAACGCTCTCCTGGGCTTGCACGGTCAGGTCCTGGCCGATCCAGCCGCGCTCATCGTGCGTCCTCCGCTCGGCCGCGGCGTCCACCCGGGTGCGAGCGGCCACGGCGATGCCGATCCGTGAGGTGGCCGTGCGGCACGACAGCCACACCGCCTCGTGGCCGTGCGCTCCCTCACCGTCCGGGACGAGGTGCGACCCGTTGAGAAGCCGGTAACGCGCGACCCCGCAATTGGTCACGCGCCCGTCGATCGCGGAGCGGATCTCCATCCGGCCGCTCCAGTTCTCCGGGACGAGCGTCGTCTCCAGCGCCGCGAGATGCGGGTCGTCCATGGACACGATGCGGCGCTGCGTCATCCGGGTCACCCGTCCCGCCGCGTCGGCGAACCGCAGCAGCCGGGTCAGCACGCCCCGCCGCAGATCCAGCTCCTGCCGGTGGGACAGCAGCGCCCCGTCGGAGGCGAGCGCGGCGAGCCGCAGCCACGGGCCGTCCTCGATCCGGACGGTCAGCGGCAGCCAGTTCGGCGCGTTCACCAGGTCCTCGTTGACGACGGTGTGGCCGGCGACCCGTGAGGCCAGCCGGTCGTAGCAGCCCGCGATGTAGGTCCCGGGATAGTGCACGCCGTCCGCCGTCGCCTCCGGTTGCGCGCCTCGGGTGGCGAAGTACCCGTTGCCAAGGGTGCACAGCGTCTCCCGTACCCCCTCCCAGTCCGGGTCGTACCCGTCGTAGGCGAGCAGCCAGCGGCTCATCCCGGGCTCACTCGGTGTCGATTCCCGAATCGGCGTGATGGTCCGCGCAGATGATGACCTCGCAGGTGGCCCTGCTCCGGACGACCGGGACGGTGTGGCCCCCGAAGGGGCTGCCGTGTTCGGAGTGCTCGCGGGCACCGATCACCAGCAGCTCGCCGTGGGCCGCCTGCTCGGCCAGGACCGGTCCGGGATCGCCGTACAGGATGCGCAAGCGGGTGGTGAGATGCTGCGAGCGGTCGAGGTTGTCGGCGACCAGGCTCCGCAACCGCAGCCACTCCCTGAACGTCCGCAGCGGCCGCGGCAACCCCGTCGCCTTGGCGTCGGGAACGTGCACGACGTCCAGCCGAGCGTGCCGTGACCGTGCCTCGCGGGCGGCCCTGCGCAATGCGGCGATCGAGTTGGGTGATCCGTCGACGCCGACGACCACGCAACGCTGAGCGGGCTTGACCTGCATGAAGATCTCCTTTCCCGGTCTCCAGTCGATCACTCGCGTCCCGGCGGGGCACAGGGCTGGGCTACCCGGAGTCGCCGGGACCTTCGTCCTTTTCCCGGTGGGGCGGCCAGGCCGCGCCCGTCTTCGGGACGAAAGTCCCTACTGCTCTCCCGGCCCGGCACCGCACCATCGACGGCACGGGGGCGTGCGGCGATCGGGGGCGCCGCGCCCCTCCGATCCGGGCGGGCGCCGGACGGAGCGCGCCGGTCACCCGCTTCCTCGCCTGCCGCCTCGACCGTCTCGCGCTCGTGGCCGACGACATCGCCGCCGCCTGCGCCGCCCGCGACACGGCCGCGCTACGGCGCGGCGTCGTGCGGTTCCGCGTCCTGATGTGGAAGGTGCAGCTCGCCGTGGGCGCGGGACGTCCGGCCCCGGGCCGCCGAAGCTAGCTCCGGCCGGCGGATTCGCGGACGGTGACCCTGGAGGCCCCGGGCACGGTACGGGCCAGCACCCCGGCCAGCCGGCGTGCGTTCTCGTCCGCCTCACCGCGCAGCTCGACGTCTCCGTCCCGGACGGTGACGGTCCACCGGTCCTGGGCTCCGTGCTCGCGGAGGGCGGCGATCACGTCGTCGCGGATGCGGGCGTCCCCGCGTGCCAGCACCGCGAGCAGGTCGCGGCGGCTGACCATGCCCACCAGCCGGTCGCCGTCCAGGACCGGCACGCTCTTGAGACCGGTCCGGATCATCGTCTCGGCCAGACCGGCGGCGTCGGAGGTGGGCCGTGCCGTGCGCACCCGGCTGGTCATGACCTCCTCGACGTGGCGCGGCGGGGGCTCGCCCGGCGCGGCCACCGGGCGGAGGAAGGCACGGGGATCGGCCTCGAACGCGCCGCGCAGCAGGTCCATCTCGCTGACGATGCCGGCCATGCGCCCGTCGGGGCCGATGACCGGCGCGGCGGTGATGTCGTGCTCGTGCAGCACCCGGATGGCCTGGCGGACGGTGGCCGTCCTGGGCACGGTCACCACCGGAGACGTCATCACTTCACCGATCAGCATGGTGCGCTCCCGATCTTCGCTGGCTGGTATGCCCCTTCTGGCACCGTGCGGCACGGGCGGGCCGTGGCCGAAGCGCCGAAGGTCCCGGCAGGAGCCGACCTTCGCCCCCTCCCGGTCGAGATGCCCAGGTGGTGCGGTGGGAACCGGAGCCGCGACGAAGGGGAGGCATCATGGAGCCGGCGAGGTGCACGGGCGACGACGTGGCCGCGGAGGTCCGGCAGGCCGTGCGGGCGGCGGTGTGGGCGCCCTCGGTGCACAACACCCAGCCGTGGACGTTCGGCGTCCACGGTTCCCGGATCACCCTCCGCGCCGACGCCGACCGGCGGCTGGAGGCCGCCGATCCCGACGGACGCGAGATGCTGATCAGCTGTGGCGCGGCGCTGTTCACCCTGCGCGTCGCCCTCAGGGCCCTGGGCCGCCAGGCGCACCTGCGCGTACTGCCCGACCCCGACCGCCCGCACCTGCTGGCCGACGTGCACGTGGGCGCCCCCATCCCGGTGGACGAGCATGCGCGGCGCCTGTACGGGGCCGTCCAGCACAGGCGCACGCATCGCGGCGCGTTCAAGCCCACCGGCATCCAGCCCTCCCTGCTGAACACGCTGCGGCTGGAGGCCGAACACGAAGGCGCCCGGGTGATCCAGGCCGTGGAAAGGCACACCCAGCGGGCACTGGCCGGGCTCACCCAGGCCGCCGAGCATCTGCAGCGCATGGATCCCGCCCACGCCGCCGAGACGGCCCGCTGGGCGCCCGCGCCGGGCAGCACCCGCTCCGATGGCGTCCACCAGGGCGCCTACCCAGAGCTGATTCCGCCCACCGACCCGCACTTCCCGGGCCGCGACTTCGCCCGAGGCCACGGCTGGGGCACCGTGGGCGACGAGCCGGCCGACCCCTCGACCGGCCTCGTCATGATCGTCGCCACGCCGGGGGACACGCCGCCGGACTGGATCGGTTCCGGGCAGGCGCTGCAACGGATGCTGCTGCGCGCCGCCGCCGAGGAGGGCCTGGCCGCCGCCTTCCACACCCAGGCCCTGGAAATCCCCGAACTGCGCGGGCTCATCCGCACCAGACTCACCAACGGGCACCATCCGCAGGTGCTGCTACGGCTCGGCATCCCGGAAGGCCCCGGGCTCACCACCGTCCGGCGTCCCGTCGGCGAGGTCATCGTCGAAGAACACCACTCCGGGTGACCGGCGCGCCGGGGTCACTCGCCGGGGCCGGTGAACGCGCAGTTGGGCGGGTTGTCGGGCGGCTGGATGTCCGGGTCGCTCCAGATCGGCAGCGGAGCGTCCTTGACGGTGTAGCCCTTGAGCCAGCGGCCGTCGGGTCCCGGGCCGGCGGGGGAGAACGGGGCGGGGCCCGTCCCCATCTGGTGGCACGCGGGTTGCACGACGCCCCAGGAGAATCCCATGCGGTCGTGCCTGTGGCCGAGCGGTGACTGGTAGAAGGTCGGCGTCGCCCGTTTCATGTTCGCGGGCACGTCGTCCTGGCGGATCCCCGAGACCACGGCGACCGGCCCACCGGTCATCAGATAGTCGACCTTGATGCTGAACCAGTGGTCCTTGGACGGCCCGCCGGGCTCGTCCGGCGCGTAGTGGTTGACGTGCACGGTGCCGCGTCCCGTACGGCCGAAATGAGGTCGGCTGGCCGGTTCCGGTACCCGCCAGGCCGGTTACGGACGGTGCGATGGCAGTCGTTCGCCCGCTGACGCACGCTCGTATCGCAGGCCGTCGCGGGGAGGTGGTCGCGCTTGAGGGGCAAGCCACCGGGCCATCAGAACGATCAGATGCCGCACCTTCGTGTGGTGCTCGGGCGCCTTCCCGATCTGCGCGAGGGTTATCGCCAGTGCGCGCGCGGCAGCCGTACCGCAGCGGACAGGGCTATCGCCAGCGTGTGTGTCGCGCTCCGCAAGGACAGGGTCTCCGGTCTACTGGACCAGATCCTGGGCACCTATGGGCGGAACGCTTCGACGTGGACCACCGTGCCGCCCCGCTCGTTCGTCCGTGAGGAGGCCGAACTCAGCAGGGAGTTCGGGTTCCGCCCCGCGGAAGCGCGCAAGCACATCAAGGCCATGTACGGGTCTGGGCGACCGGAGCATCCGTTGTGCAGCCTCGACGAACTGATCGAGGCGATCAGCCGGATCCATATCGGGCTCGTCGCCGACCTCGGTGGCGCCCGGTCCTTCAGGGAACGCGCCGCGGCCATACGGGAGGCCGACCGTTTCGTGTTCGCCATCGGCGCGCTGGTCGTCGATGGCGGACGGTCCGAACTGCTCGTGCACTCCTACTCACTGGCGTCCGCGAAACTGCATGGGGAGGCGACGCATGCATGAGGAGCTGTTCCGGTATCGCACGGACCTCCCGAAGGTCGGCGTACCCCTGCGGCGCCGGATCGACTGGCGGGGGCCGGCCGCTCTCACCGTCGCCACGCTGTTGACGTCGGCGGTGCTGGTGCTGCTGGGACTTGCGGTCTTCGCCCTGCCGAACCGGCTCGTTCCCCCGCCCGACCCCACGATCCTGGGAGCCGCCTCCCCCGAGGTTCAGGTCCGCAACGTCACGGATCTGGCGCAGGCGCGGAATGCCGTACGCGGCACCCTGGTCCAGGCCATCGGCGGCGCCGCCGTGCTGATCACCGCGTTCGTCGCCTGGCGCCAGGTCCAGACGCTGCGGCGCGGCCAGCAGATCGAGCGCTTCACCAGGTCCATCGACCAACTGGGCGACGACAGGATCGAAGTACGGCTCGGGGCCGTCCACGCCCTCGGCCAGCTGGCCAGGGACCGGCGCCATGCCCGGATGGTCGCCGAAGTGCTCAGCGCGTTCGTGCGCATGGAGACACACGCCGAACGTTCACGCCGGAAGAAGCGACCGCCGGACCGGCGGGCGCCACGGACGCTGCGCGCCGACCTACAGGCGTGCCTGCGTGTTTTGGCGGTGGACCGGTGCTGGGTCGGCACCGGGCTCGAGCGTCTCGACCTCACCGGGGCGATCCTCCGCCACGCCGACCTGCACGGCGCCGATCTCAGCCACATGATCCTCCACGGTGCGGACCTGACCGGGGCCGATCTGCGCGAGGCCCGGCTGGACGAGTGCGACCTGCGCCGGGCGGACTTCTCCCACGCGGACCTGACGGGCGCCTCGATCACTTCGGCGTTGCTCGGCGATGCCACCCTGCGGGACGCATGGCTGCACAAGGCGGTCCTGGACGGGGCTGATGCGGACGGCGCCGATTTCACTGAGGCGGACCTGAGCGACGCGTCCCTCGACAGACTCCGCCTAATGCATGCCGACCTGCGTCTTGCACACCTCGACAACGCCAGCCACACCACGCTGGTGCTGGCCAACGCCAACCTGGACGGCGCGGTGCTGACCGGGCTGCGCGGCCCGGCGAACCAGATCGACATCGCGGGCGCCACCATCACCCCTGCCACGCAACTGGACCCATCGCTGGAGGGAGAATCTCACATACGTCTGAAGGGGGGCCGTGACCTCTTTTAGGGGGCAAGGGCTCGGTCAGGGGCGTGCGCACTTCTGATCGGAAAGCTCCGGCCGGGCGCCGGACGTGGCCAACTTCGAGGTACGGCTGTGCCGAGGGTCCAATAGCTGCTCTAATAACCGGTAGTTATGGACGTGCATATGCGTGGGCTGCGCGCTTTCGTGGCGGTGGCCGAAGAACTCAGTTTCACTCGTGCCGCCGAGCGGATGTTCATATCCCAGCCCGCGCTCAGCAAGCAGATCCGGCAACTTGAGGACACGCTGCGCGTCAGGCTGCTCGAAAGGGACCGGCGTACCGTCACGCTCACCGCGCCCGGCCGGGTCCTGCTGCCCGCCGCGCGCGAGCTGCTGGACTCGTGGGACCGTACGCGGCGCGCGGTCGCCGAGGCCGCCGCTGACGAGGCGGCCGTGCTCACCGTGGGGCTGGCGACCAGTGTGGGACGCGGGCTGCTGGCGCCGGTGCGGCCGGTGCTGGCGCGGCGGTGGCCCGGCTGGCGGCTGCGTCCCCGCCAGATCGACTGGGACGATCCCAGCGCGGGCCTGGCGGACGGGCAGGTCGATGTGGCGTTCGTCTGGCTGCCGTTGCCCCCGCAGCTGGCGGTCCGTGCCCGGGTGGTGGCGCGAGAGCCGCGCTGGGTGGCCTTCCACAAGGACCACTGGCTGGCCGGGCGTGACCAGGTCGCCTTCGCCGAACTGCTGGACGAGCCCTTCGTGGCGCTGGTCGAGGCCGCGGGCCCGCAGCGCGACCACTGGCTGGCCCTCGACCAGCGCGGCGGCCACCCGGTCAAGATCGGCGCGACCGTGACCAACGCCGACGAGACGTTCACCGCGATCGAGCAGGGCAGCGGCATCGTCCTGCTGGCCGCCGGCAACGTGCCCATCTACCAGCGCCCCGAGATCGGGGCCATCCCGGTGACCGACCTGCCGCCCACCGAACTGGCCGTCGCGTGGCGGGCCGACGACGAGCGCGCCCTGGTGCGCGACCTCGTGAACACGCTGGCTCCGGACGGCGCCTGACCAGGGCGGACGCGCGTCCACCGATCACCGCGCGGTAAATGCGTTCCAGTGGCGCTGGGACGCCGGATACCCCAGGGGTATCAGCGCATACCCAACCGATCTTTGCCTGTGGCAAGGGTGCGGCCCGAGACTTCTGAATGCCCCGAAACGCATTTCCAGTTCTCGGGACATGAAGACATTTCTCTCTCGGGGCGATGTCGCATGCCCTTGATCACCGATGGGAGTCCTATGACAACGCCGAGCCGCGACCTCCAAGGCAAGGTCGCCGTGGTGGTCGGGGGAAGCCGCAACATGGGCGCCGCGATCGCCGAGGAGATCGCCTCCAGGGGCGCGACCACCGTGATCAGCTATGCCGCCCACGAGGACGACGCCAAGGCCACCGTCGCCACGCTTGAGGGGCACGGGGTGACGGCGGAGGCCGTCCGTTCCGACGCCACCGAGCCGGGCGCCACCGACCGGCTGCTCACCGACGTCATCGAGCGGCACGGGCACGTCGACATCGTCGTCCACATGCCCGGCATGGTGCTGAAGAAGCCGATCGCCGACATCACCGACGCCGAGTACGACGAGGTCGTCGGACGCAACACCCGCACGGCGTTCTGGACGCTGCGCGCCGCGTCCCGGCACCTCGCCGACGGCGGACGCTGCGTCCTGCTGTCCACCACGATCACCCGGATGACGGTCGGCCTGTACGGGCTGTACGCGGGCAGCAAGGCCGCGGTCGAGCAACTGGTGAAGGCGGCGGCGCAGGAACTGGGAGGCCGCCGCATCACCGTCAACGCCGTGGCCCCCGGCCCGATCGACGACTCGTTCTTCCACTCCGCCGAGACCCCCGAGTCGGTGGCCTGGGTGATGCACGCCAACCCGTTCAACCGGCTCGGCCTGCCCGGAGACGTGGCACCCGTCGTCGGCTTCCTGGTGAGCGACGCGGCGGGCTGGGTGACCGGCCAGGTCCTGCCGATCAACGGTGGCATGGTCTGACCGGAGCAAGGCGCCACGACGACGATGACCAGGGCACGGGACCTGGAAGCCAAGGTCGCGCGGCCATCGCCGAGAAGACCGCGTCCCGGGGGGCGACCACGGTGCCGCATCGCCGCCGACGGCCTCCCTTATCGCCGGATCTTCCACTCCGCCGAAACCCCAGTCGGTCGAGTGGTCGATCCACGCCAACCCCCGGCACCACCTTGGCCTTCCATGGACGCGTCGTCGGCTACCTGGTGAGCGACGCGGCGACCTGGGTGACGGGCCAGGTCATCAGGATCAACGGCGGGCCCCTCGGAGCGCGATCCGAAGGCCGCTGAATACCAGGGGAGGGGCCCGCTCAGGCGGCGCCCTCTCCTCCAAGACACGGCGAGTCTTGTGGAGTCACGGCCTTCGCGCAGGCACGATTCCGCGTCCCGGAAACGTCCCGTGGCGGCCTGACAGGGCCCGTTCTCCGGCAATGTGGGCATCTCCTGGCCGTGCGGCCACGAGTGGCGCCCTCTCGGCAAGGAGAGCTGGGGCGGAACTATGCCGCCACGGGCAAGCGGGGAGGCGACGCGGATGGTCGTCCGCCGAGCCGAGGGCCACTGGCGCCGGCGGCAGTGTGCGGAGAGGCCGAGGAAGAAGACCGGAGGGCTGGGCCGCGGATCACCGCGTCCAGCCCTCCGCGCATGCGACCTCGCGGGCGGTCGCGACCAGCGCGGCGAGCGCCGGGGACGCGGCTTCGGGACGCCACGTCAGTTCCACGTCGATCCGCGGCAGGTCGTCCAGCACTTCCAGGGCGACGATCCCGCCCGGCAGATGCCGGGACACCGTGCACGGAACCAGCATGAAGCCACCGTGGTGCAGGTTCTGATAGGTGCGCAGGCCGGTAACGGGGTTCTCCCAGACCTCGAAGGTCTCTCCAGTACTGTGCAACGCGGCCAGGACGCCGTCGAAGTACCGTGGCGCGATCCGTCGGGCCACGAACCGGAACGTCTCGCCGCGCAGCTCGCACAGACGGACGGCGCCGCGTCCGGCCAGCCGGTGCCCGTCAGCGACCAGGACGATGTAGGGCTCGCGGCGCAGCACTTCGGTTTCGCAGCCCGTGGGGACCGGCGGGAGCCGGCCGAGCACCGCGTCGAGCCGTCCTTCCCCCAACGCGGCGGCGAGGTCGACGTCGCGGTCCTCGCGCACTTCGCAGCGAATCCCGGGATGGCGCTCGCTCATCGCGGTGAGCAGTTTGGGCATCTCCTCGTAGGCCGCGGTCGGTCCGTACCCGACGCCCACCGTTCCCGTTTCGGCCCGTCCCGCCTGGCGGGCACGCTGTACGGCGTGTTCGGTGTCGCGGAGCACCTGCCGCGCGGACTCCACGAAGGCGTGACCCGCCTCGGTCAGCCGGGTCGGGTGGCGCTCGAAGAGCCGCACGCCGAGTTCCCGTTCCAGATCGCGAATCTGGCGGCTGAGCGGCGGCTGCGCCATGTGCAGCCGCCGCGCCGCGCCCTGGAAGCTGCCGGTTTCGGCGACCGCGATCACGTAACGCATCAAACGCAGTTCCAGCGGCATCCCAGGCCCCAGATGATCAGTGGCTGAGCAGCGCGGCGATCCGCTTTATCTGCCGCTTGGAACCGACACCGCGCTGTACCTCCAGCTCCAATTCCGCCGTGCCACCGAACCCCAGTCGCAGCCTGTAAGAGACCAGCCGCGGTTGCATTGTGAACGTGGTGACCTCGCGCAGCGGGACACGGAAAACCGTCTCGCCGAGCCAGGGCCGGGTCGTCCCGGCGAGCTCGAACAGCGCCAGCGTGCCGGGGCCGGCCGTCAGCCACATCCGCGGGAACAGTCGCAGCCCCCGGTCCTCCTGCGGGCCGCCCTCCCAGATGTCGCCGCGCCTCCCGGCGAATATGCCCGAAACCCCGTCGACGGCGCCTGCGGCTCCGTGCGTCAAATGAGCCCTGGAGCCGCTGCGGGGGAGCACCACCCCACCGGCGACCACCTGCTCTCCCAGCGCCTGGCTGGCCGCCGGGTCCAGTCGGTTATTGAACATGCCCTCTCCTGTTGTGTCCTCATCGGTAAGTGGACCCGCTCGACCCGAAGGCGGAGATAAAGAGGCCGGAGATCCTGAAGCGGCAGCTTGTACCGGCCTCATGAGGCGTAGCGACCCACGACCTCCTGGATCCGGCCGTCGCGGATGAGGAATGCGTAGGTGAAGCGTTCCTGGCCGCCGCTCCCTGTGTCGAAGACGAACGACACGACCAGGCGCCCGTTCTGAACGCGACGGCCCGTCTCGCGGTAGCGGCCGCCCGGGTCGATGACGTCCGGTTCGAGGAAACGATCGATGATGTCGTCCCGGCCATCGAAAAGGGCGCCCGCCCGGTCGAAGCGGGCGTCCTCCGCGAAAAGCGCGCGGAGCCTGTCGACATCGCCGCCGTTGGCCGCGCTGATGAACTGGTCGACGACCGGCGCCGCGTCCGGCTGGGCCGCCGGGGACGTGGGAGTGCTCGTCGCATCGCCGTCACCACCGCAGGCGGCCGCCAGGAGGCTGATCGCGAGTATGACCGCGACCGCGAGCCGCGTGTTCACGGGGCGAGCCGGCCGGGGAGAGGGGCAAGGGCGTAGTCGGCCCAGACGAAGGCGTCCATCTGATGCTGGTCACCGGACAGATTGAAGACGCGATCGACCTCGCCTTCGGCGTTGAAATGCCACACCAAGGCCCAGAGGGTGTCCACCTTCCCGGTTCCCTTGGTCGTCCAGCCCCGGTGAATGTCGACGACGTACTCGTCGGCGGCTTCAAGGAAGATGGTATCGGCCTTGGAACCGGCCTTGCCCAATGCGGCGAAGAAGGCCATGACCTCCTCGACGCTGCGCTTGGTTCCCGCCAGTGGATGGTGCCCGGGAATGGTCCATCCGATGTCATCACCCAACACCGCGCGTATACCGTCCGCATCATCCTCGGCGTAGGTGGCGAAGAATGTTTCGATGGCCTCTGTCTTCGGATCTTTCACAGGCCGATCATAGAAAGGGCGTAGATCTGGCGTCTAATGACTTGATTGAGCCTTTTCCA